>JAITEW010000047.1 GCA_031281855.1 Treponema sp. | reverse complement strand
ATTCCGCGCCGGCTCCTTCGCCTGTCCTGACAGGCAGAATCCGGGCGTCGAAACGGCGGTTTGATTCAAGGGAAAGGACGGCCTCGTTTTTCAGGTCCCTGAACTCAAGGCCGGAAAGGTCCTTTGCGGTGTCTCCGCCTGAAGCCAGGGCTTCCTTCGCGCTGCCCTGGAGGGTCAGAATGCGTACAAAGGACTCCCCTTCGCCGGGGAAGGACAGATCGATTGAAGGTACGAGAAAAAAGGATTCCGGTTTATCGCCTGCATTTTTCAGGCTGTACCGGACCGTAATGGTGTTTTTCTTTATCCACCAGGTTTTTTCCATTTCTATAGAACCGAAGGGCAGCCCCTCTTTGGGAGGAAGGCGGAAACGTACTTTTTTATGGACCCTGTCGGTCTCCTGGACATCGAAAATTTCGTTTCCGCAAAACCGCGCGGCCCCGGTGTTCCCAGGAACATCCGCGGCGTCAGAAGCCAGGTAATCGGAGAAGCCCCGGCGCCGCAAGGGCGATGAATTCGGGGGTACAAAAAGATCCAGATAATTCCAGGCCTTAGGAAGGTAATCGAGCTCAAAAATCCCGGCCCCTTCGGCCTTGACATAGCAGTTGAGCTTTTCTTCCTGAAAAAGGAACTCCCCTTCGCCGTCAAGATCAAAATCAAAAACCGAAAGCGAAGGGGTAAACCGGCCTTTTTCCCTGGTGATTTTCTCGGCTTCCAAAAGAGCCCGGTACGCTGTTTTTCGTATAAGGGAGCGGCTGAGGCAAGGGGGGGAGCCTGTACAGAAAAGGCCGCAATCCTGGGCCTTCCAGAGCTCCTCCAGGGCCGTGCGCTTCCGGGATTTGTCGCCTCTGAGCTGGTTGATGAGGGTATGGGTATACATCATCTTGGCGTAGATGCCGTTAGCTTCGGGGCAGTCTACCAGGAACTGGCGCGGGCGGACAGGGCTTTTTTCCCTGGTTTCAGGGATTCCGCAGAAATAATGCTTTTCTAAGCCCCTGAGGTTTTTGAATATCCTGCCAGGAAGGGTAAACTCGAACCTGGGATCTGCGTTGGACAGTTCCTCAAAAAAACTCTGGAATTCCAGTTCAGCGTTTTCCTTCGCAACCCGGGAAGGGAAAACCGTGACCAAATGCTCCTGTTCGCCGTTCAGGAGCCCCTTGAGCTTTTCCAGGCCCGCAAAAGGCCTGTTCTGGGAAAACTCCCTGCCCAAGCCTGATGCTACAGGGAAAACCGTAAGGAGCTTCCCTTGATCCTCAGTGATACAAGGGGCGTAGGTGTTCCCTGCCCCGGGATTCGCCCCTGCGGAAGCAAAGTGGGCGTCTTCCAGAAAGGTATAACTCATGCCGCAGGCGTTGAGGGGGCTCACCAGGTTCTGCTCCCATGCCAGCGCGGGAATCCAGCAGCCCTGGGGCCTTTTGCCGAACTGCCGGCGCAGATAGGTAGTGAGCATCTCGATTTGGCCGAGCTTGTCTGCCAGGGGCACGAGGGGCATCATGGGTTCATAAAAGCCGCCGCCCAGGAGTTCCGCCTGTTTCCGGGCCAGAAGATCCTCTAAAATCATAAAAAGCTCCGGATGCCGCCGTTCTATCCAGTACAGGAGCACCCCGGAGTAATGAAAAACCATACATATTCTGGGGAATTTATATAATGTAGAGATTAGAGGTTTTATTTCCATGCTGTAAAGGGTTTCAAATTCATCTTCCCCCGATCCGGACGGAAGATGGTTATTAGAACCCAGAATAATGCTTATTTTAGGTTTCATCGCTTAATTACTATCGTATCATTTTATTCTATATTTTTCTTTCTGAAAAGCGGAAAAACGCCAAAATCAGCTTAAAGAGGGAAAATTTTACCTAAATATTCTCAAGAACTCTGAAGCAAATCCATGCGGCAGCAGCGAAGATCATGGAAAGCAGGCCCATAGAGATAAGGACCAGCGGACTGCCCCGGAGATAGCGGGGAACCCATTCGAGGCCGGATCTTCTGCGTATCTCCCCGAGGATCAGCAGCGCCAGGAAGCAGCCCAAGGCAAAGAAAAAAGCGAGGACCGCTGCGTCGAATACGGTCAAGGCCAGGTGGATGGTCATGATAAGGGAAACCGGGACCAAACCGCCGTATGCGGTAGAAGCCGAAAAGGCCCCGGGGCTTTCCTGTTTAGGAGAGACTTTTTTCCGGAGCGATTCAAAGCCCAGGCAAACCAGGGCCGAAAGGGGGAACAAAAGAAAATACTCGAGAGCCCCTCCTGAAAGGGGCCTGAGAATGTAATAATAAGCCGCCCAGAGGACGAATACGGAAACGAAAAGGTTCGCCATCTGGAAAACCGGAAAGGGGGTTTCCCTGCTGTCCCTGGTAAAGAGCAAAACCCCTCTTGTTCCAAGGGCAAACTGGAGTATCAGATTCAGGGAAAGACCGGCGAAAACCGCCAAAGCCGCAAGGATCATAGCTCATCCTCCGTTCCGGTATACTGGCTTCTAAAATAGCGGAAAACCGCCAGGATATACCCCAGAAGCAAAAGCCCGCCTGAAGAAACCGAAAAGATACGGACAGGAAAAAACCCGCCGGGGTCTTCTGAACTGAAAAGCTCGAAAATCCCCCCTGGGCCTCCGGGAAGGGAAAGCGAACCCAGCCCCAAAGGTTCGCGTATCAGGGAAAGGGCGATGATGAGGAGGCCCAAACAGAGGGCTTCCAGGAAAACCCTGGGAAGCGACTCGCCGGGGTCCAGATTCTCAAGCTGTTCCAGGATTCCTGAACCTATGCAGCAAGGCGGAACCAGGATCAGAAAAAACCAGGCTGTCTGGACCAAAAGGGGGTTGAGAAAGGCCGCCAACAGGAGATACACGCTGCAAATAAAGCTTGACAGAAAAAGGAGGATAACCGGCCTCCCTTTGGCGGGCATAAAGTCCTTGGCAGAGAAGTACGCCAAAGCGGTAAGGCTGAAAACCCAGATAAGGCCCCAGGCGCAGAAAAGGGCGAAGGCCAGCCGCTGGGAAGCCATGATCAAAAGCGCTCCGCCGGTCATAGCCGACAGCGGCGCGTGAGGGCCCCAAAAAATATGGGATTGAAGGCGCTGATTCACGGTTTGCCTCCTCCTTTGGCGCTCCCTCCCTCGATGCGGCGTATGTAGATCCCCAGAACCCCGGGGGAAACGCGGTCCAGGAGTTTTTCCGAATGCCTGTTCAGGGGAACTATCCGTTCCACAGGCCCTTCAGGGCTTACCACAGCGAGGCAGGGTAGAAAAGAGCCGTCTGCAATGATGGTAAAGACCAGCCCCTTCTGCCCCTCCGGGTCCTCAAGGGTATACCATGTTCCCATACGGGTGGTTTCAGGCGGAAGGTCCCGGAAGGCAAGGGGTTTCCCCAGGCTTAAAGGCTGCCCGTCCAAGGCGATCTGGGCCAGAGCCCGGTTCACGGACCGCATCAGGAAATTCGCCCGTATTTCCTGGGTCAGGAACCAGCAAAGGATGCCGGCAAGGCAAAGCCCGGCTATCCAGGCCGTGAAAATAGCGCTGTCCTTGATCCTGGGCATAAATGAACCGCCTTCTTTCATGACGCCCTCCGGACAGCGTCCCGTTTCGCCGGGGGCTCCTGTTTCTCATAAAAACAATGCGTTTCAAAAAGCCTCACTACAGGGAGCAGGGCGTTTACCAGAATTACCGAAAACATAGCCCCATAGGGTTCGGCGCCGTAGTAACGAAAAAGCCAGGCCAGAACAGCCCCTGCGGCGGAAGCGGCCAGTATGCCCCGGCTCGATTTGGCCCCTGTAGCGGGATCGGCTGCCAGAATAAAAGCAGTTATCAATACGCCTCCGGAACAGAAAGAAAAGAGCACATCCCCGTTCCACCACCCGCCTCCGTAAGGAAGGGCCCCTGCGAGGCGGACCAGAAAACCGTACACCCCAAGCCAGATCGCAGGTATCCAGGAACGGTTCGCCTGGGACGCTGTGATGATAATAGTTCCTGCAACCAGGGCCAGGATCCCGCGATCTGCTATGATCCCCTGAAAGCCGGCGGCAAAAAGATCGATATATCCCCCAGGGAGTTCGGCGCCTGTAACGGCGAAAACCGTATCGTTCAGAAAGGACCTGACCAGCGAATCCGTACCGCTTGCCTGGGAAAACAGACCCGCAGAATCTATCTTGAGAATTCCCATAGGGGAACCCTGGGGATTGGCCCCTTTGGAGAGGCTGCCGGCAAGGAGGGACAAAGGCGACCCTTCCAATGCCTGGTTAAAAACCCCGGGCCACGCGGCGCGTATAAAAAGCCAGCCTCCTGCGGCGGGGTTGAGCCAGTTGGAACCAAGGCCCCCGAAACTGTGCTTTACAACCGCCATAGCGAAGACAGCGCCTAAAGCGGCGTAAACCGGGGGTATTCTGTCAGGCAGGAGCAGCGCAAGGACAAGGGCGGAAGCTACCGCGCTGCCGTTTTTAAGCTGAACCGCCCTTCCTGAAGGGTACAGAATAAGCAGCTCAGTCAGAACCGCCGCCGATACAGCGGCCAGAGCGATAAAAAAGGATGAAAAGGAATCGGTAAGGCTGGACTGGATAACTACCATAAAAGCGCAGAGGCTTACCAGCCACATGCGTCCCACTGTCGGACGGGCCAGGTTCACCTGGGGCTTCTGGGACTGCAATTTTTCAAACAAGGCCTTGGAATTTTCAGCCATCAATTCCCCCTTAGGGCCGAAGCGCAGATCGCAGAACTGAGGGGCAGCCGCGAAGGACAGACGACTTCGCAGCAGCCGCAGCCGTGGCATTCGGCAGCCCGGGATAACAGGGCCTCCCTGGGTATGCCGTTTACCCGGGTCCGCTTGTACAGTTCTTCCGGGTCCAGCCCCACAGGACAGACGTTCCGGCATTCGCCGCAGCTTATACAGCAGTCCGGGACATTCCCCGCCTTCTGGGCTTCCAGAAGCGCAAAAACCGCGTACGTGGACTTTACCACAGGTTCATCCAGATCCATCACCCCCCTGCCCAGAAGGGGGCTGCCTGAGGCGATACGCCTGGGCGTTCCGGTAAAGCCGCCGCACTGTTCAAAGACCTCCCTGATGCGGGTCCCTATGCGCACTTTCATAACCTGAGGGCGCTTTACCGCCGAGCCGCCTACGGCAATATAGCGATCCAGGACGGGCTTCTTCAGCTTTACCGCGTCATGAACCGCCGCCAGAGTAGCGGGCCCCAGTACAACCAGGGACCCCAGCTCAAAGCCCTCATGTTTACAGAAATTCCGCAGCACCAGTTCCAGTTCCCGCTGGTTCCGCTGGGGATACCGCGAACCGACCAGGGCCAGGTAAGAAGGAGGCTCCCAGGCCCCCGCTTCTGCCAGAAAGCGGCTGCCAAGGTCCTTTTCGCCCTGGGACACGGCGAAGATGATCCTTGCGGCCCTGACAGTACGGGCAGCGATCCTGCTTCCCTCGATTACGGCTTTTAACCGTTCCCGGCACAAAACATAATCCGCGGCCAGCCAGGGATCGTCAAAGACGCAGCGCACCACCAGGGTTATGGGCTCAGGGGCGTTTCTGAGCAAAGCGATGCTGTCTGAAACAGGCTTTCCAAGGCCGTCCATCTCTACTACCCCGTATTCCGCGATAAGCCGCTGGAGATCGTACGGAAGCATGCTCTCCCAGGGGAAGACCTCTTCGCGTTTGCCCAGCTTTTCAAAGCTTCCTTCCATACGGATCACCAGGGCGTCGTTGGTCTTGCCGTCGGCCATTTTCCAGGAAACCATGCGAATCACCCTGCCCGGAACCGTTGCGTGGACATTGGCCGACCCCATGCCCTGGCCCCTGCCGATGAGCATGCCTTCTTTGACCGTATCGCCGATGGACACAATGGGGTACGCCCTGCCTCCGGGATGCTGAACCAGAGGTATGACCGAAAGGGCCGGCAAAAAAGCGGTAACCGAAGAATCCCTGGACGGAACCGTGGGGTCTTCAAAAGCGATCCCCCCCCGGGGAAAAGAGTATACCCGTGTCATCCTTTAGCCTTCATGCGGCAATCCGCCGTTCCCTGAGAAGCGCAGCTTTTTTCTTTTTACCATTCCTGCCCCCAAGTCTGAAACGATTGGGAAAACAGGAAAGAACAAGTAAAATCAATAAAATCCAATCCTTTTCTTGAACCGGCGGCGTATCACCCGTACCGGTAGTATACTGTACCAGAAACTCCATAAGTTTTTCCAGCGGGAAAGGCGGAATAACGCTTCCGTCCGGAACACTCTGTTTGTCTGTCCCGCTTATAAGACCATCCTCTCCTAAAGTATAACGGAAATATCCTTCATTTCCAGCTTTTTCGCCATTTTTTCTTAAAGGAATATAGGAAAAGGAAGCCTGAAAAGCCAGGTGCTGTTCATAATCCTCAAAGGAAAGAAGATACCCGGAATAAGCGCCGCGTCCTTTGCCCTCCGGGTAAGGAAAAGAAGGGAAAAAAAACCTTGCAGAGAGAACCAGAAACGCCGCTGCCGCGAAAGCAGCGGCGCAAGGCTGGAACCCCGGAGGGGCCGCGGGACCCGGAAATATGCGCAGAGGCGTAAAAAGGATATGAGCGGCATTTTTCCGTTCCATCTTTTGGATTCCGGGAAACAGTATGCCTTGCGCCAGGAAACACACGAACCCCGCCGCTGCGGGAACCCGGGGTATACCTGCCGGGATACACAGGAGGAAAAAGAGGAACGTGTAAAAAACAGCCAGAATCCAGTTAGCCCTGAAGGTTTTAAATTTATCCCCTATGGTACCGTAAGCACGAAAAGGGAAAAACTCTCCCAGAGGCTCCCGGAGCAGTTCTCCAAGGCCGGTTAAGATCCCTGCCAGGATGATGCCCCCGGTTCCGGCCCAGGCAAAAGCCAGGAGGACCGGAATCTGAAGGGCAAAACGCGCCTTTTCGCGGGAAAGGAACAACGCCGCAAGGGAAGAAACAGCGGCTGCAAGAACATACATGCCAATAGGGTCCGTATTTCGCGGAATGTCCAGGTAAAACGGAATATCCCCCAATGCCGCGGCTGCGTTCTTCTCAATTTTTCCGGGATTCCCTGTATCCTTCAGGGGGATGAAAAAATGCCGTTTCCCGTTATGGACAAAAACCGAACGGAGCTTTTCCCCGTAACCGTCATCTCTGGGATCGAAGGGCTCCAGTTCTTCACGGTACGTTTCCAGATTCAGGCGTTTAACAGCGCCAAAGTCGTCAATGGAAAACTCCTGGGTGGATTCGGAAACGCACTCCCATATGCCTGCCTTTTCAAGAAGCTCCCTGATACGGCGATCCTCAAGGGATTCGTCTACAGAAAGGATCCCCCATGTATTATCCTCCGGTTCCCTGGGCAGGGCCCGGGAAAACAGGAACAACCCCCCTGCTCCCAAAAGCAGAGAGAGCATACAAAGCGGGAGGTAATTGCGAACCCTCACAGAAACCCTATAACCAGGCGTAAGCCGCTGCGATAAAAATACCCAAAAGGGCCCCTATCACTACTTCCAGCGGAGCGTGCCCCTGGATTTCCTTGACCTGCCGGTACTCAAAGCCCAGGCGATCCGACGCGTTCCTGCCTAAAAGGTTTAGCGCCCTGGCCTGGAGCCCGGCGGAACGGCGTACCCCCATGGCATCGCGCATCACGACCATGGCGAGAAAAAAACAAACCACAAAAAGATTGGAACCTATCCCTTCCTGAAAGGCGACTTCGGCAGTCATGGAACATACGACAGCGGCATGGCTTGACGGCATACCCCCGGTACGCCAGATAATGGTTTCTATCAACTCCCGGGGAGATTTTTTGCGGCTGCTCAGGATCACCACCAGGGCCTTAACAATCTGGGCCAGCACCCAGCTCGTAAAAGCTGACAGCATAATGGGGTTTTCAATTAAAGGCCTTAACGAAAAGGACCGCAGGGATGAAAGAAAGGACATTGTTAAATTCTCCATTACAGCATAGGCTTTGTCAAGCCTTGACCTTGACAACACGCCTTCTGGGAATCAGGATGAATCAGGTATGCCTCAATTAAGGACCGCAGATGACGACGACGGCCGCAGGCTGGACCGGGTACTCCGTAAGGCTTTGCCGGACCTGCCCCTTTCGGCCCTGCACCGCCTTTTCAGGAAAGGCAAAATAACGGTAGACGGCGTCCCCGCGGAAGCGGCGTCCAGGGTCAGATCAGGGCAGATCATCGGTATTCCCGAACTCCATATAGCGTCATGCAGCGCTGAACCGGGCGTTCCGGCGGTTTCTCCTTCTCTTGAGATACTCCGTGAAGGGGAGGGGCTCCTTATCCTCAATAAACCGGCCGGTATGGCGGTCCACGGGCCGGGCAGCCTTGACGAGCAGGTCCGGGCCTATCTCGCTCCCAAGCTCGCCGCTTCCCTTTCCTTTACGCCCGGCCCGCTGCACCGCCTGGACAAGCCTTCAAGCGGCGTCATCGTCTTTTCCATGAGCCTCGAAGGAGCCCGCTATTTCAGCGGCCTCCTCAGGGACAGGTCTTCAGGCCGCGCTGTTATCCGCAAAATCTACCTGGCCATTACGGACGGAACCGTGGAAACAGCGGAAACCTGGAAAGACGCCCTGTTCCGGGACCGGGACCGGAGAAAAACCCGCGTTGTTTCCCCATCAGCCAGCGGGGCTGCACCAGGCGCAAAAGCCAGGCCGGCTCTGACCAAAATCACCCCTGTCGCTTCCGCCTGCGGGCGCAGCCTTATCAGGGCGGAGATAGAAACCGGCAGAACCCACCAAATCCGCGCCCAGGCCGCAGCCCACGGCCGCCCTCTTTCAGGGGACGCTAAATACGGGGGCAGGCCTTTTGAGGGGAAAAACCCCAGGGCCGGCGGATTTTTCCTCCACTCATGGATTCTGGAATTCCCGCTCTGTCCTGCAGGCCCCCTGGTGCGCGTCGAAGCGCCGCTGCCTGAGGAATTCGCCTTGCAGGTGCAGGATCTCTTCGGCCCCGGTGCGGCGCGCCATGCGCTATGCGGCGGCGCGCTATGTTGACAGGACCTTCAACATCGTCCAGAATTTTCATAAAACCAGACAAAGGAACAGCTATGGCAAAAATTCAAGTGTTTTACGATTACGAATGCCCTTTCTGCAAACGCGGGTACGAAGCCCTGACGGAACTGCTTCCTGATTACCCGGATGTGGATATCGAATGGCGTCCTGTGGAATCCCATCCGCGCCCTGAAGATCATCCGCCTCATACGGATCTCTGCGTCCGGAGTTACTACATAGCCAGGGAACTCAAAGCCGACATGAAAGCCTTCCACGCAGCTATGTTCAAGGCTGTTGCCGGAGAACGGCGGGATGTGGAAAAACCGGAGGTCATCGCGGAAATTCTCAAAGGTATCCTTGACAGCGAAAAACTAACCGGGTTCCTTAAATCAGGTAAATACGCCGGCCAGGTCAGTGAAAACAACGACACGGCCTATGAAACCAAAGGGGTCTGGTATGTTCCGGCTTTCAGGGTCCTGGAATACGCGCATAAAGGCCCCGCTCCCCTGCTGGACGCTAAGGGCGGCGCCGGGGTCAGTAAGGATGAAATAAAAACCTTTCTCGACCAGGTAAGCGGGCGTTCTCAGGCAGAGGGGTGAAGACTAATCCGGTGACAGAGAGACTGAGCGTTGAAACGATAAAAGCCCGCATCCTTGCCAACGCAAGGCTTGAGAACGTTGAGGAGGTTCCCTTCGTTGTCGAAACAGGGCCGGTTCACCTGGCGACCAGTGAATTTTTTGACAATCCCGGGGCGGAACTCGCATGGAACCTGAATTTCCATAAAGACCGGGAAGGGGTTTACGACTACGCATTTCCCAACATCAAACCGAACACAGGGATCAACATCATCGCCGCGGCCTTTGGCTGCGAATGCAGGGTAAACAACGAGGCCGATCCCTGGGTAACCTGCCGTATCCGCGAGGAAAACGCCGGGGACGTATACAAGCTCGTTGTGCCCGGCGCGGATAA
>JAITEW010000359.1 GCA_031281855.1 Treponema sp. | reverse complement strand
ACCGTGCCTCCCGATATTTCCCTGGAGAACTTTACCTATTACATGAAGCAGAAACAGAAGCTGCTCAGAGGCGAAGGGTTTTAGTTTTTGACAGGGCAGATACTCCCGGCAAAGGCGGGATGATTAGGGATCATTTCCTGAAAATCTTATACATAAGGAGCAGCAATTTGTACCGGAAGTAAGGGAAAATTCGCAGGAATTTAACCGGACTTCTGAGGCAATAGCCCAGGCTTTCCAGTCCTCTGTCAAACACCCCCTGGGAGGGCCGCTTTTTCCGTTCAGCAAAGACATCGAAGAGATCGCTGCACCACAGGCGGAGGCCGCGGCTCAGGCGGGAGTGGTTTCTGCCTATCCAGAGCTCTTCCCCGCGGACGCCTTTGCCTACCAGGAGCAGGTGGGGCGCCGCCTTGCGTATGGCTTCCAGTATGCTTGGTTCCTCGTGTTTCCTGAAAGCGCCGGTAAAGCGGCCGACTATCCTCAGTCTGGGAAAGGTCTGGCGGATGTTTTTTTCCGTTTTTTGGAGGGTTTTGATGCGGCCCCCAAGGAGATATGCCGTGTATTCCCGGCGTTCAAGAATACTGAGGAGGCTTACCGCAAAATTAAAAGGCATGTAGCGGTACGGGATCTTCCCGGTCAGAAACCTGGCCCCTGAGATCAGGCTTTTCGATATAGGAAGCACCAGGGACGCTTTGAGTACAAAGGAACGGTACTCCTTGTTCCGCCTGGCCCGGAGCAGATCCCAGAGGGAAAGGAGGACGATATTTTTGCCTTCTCCGTAAGGATCAGGCGCAGGCGCGGGGTGGATCAGCGGGGAGGAGGTTTCCGCCCCGTCTCGCTGGGAGATCTCAGGCGGAGCCAGGAGTTCATAAACGACTTCCGGGAGCTGTTCAGGCGGTACTATGTCCAACGGGACCTGTAAAAGGCTTATCCGTTCACGGGCTGGGAAATAGGCTTGGGTGTCAACGGCGCCCACGATGCGCTCTCCAAAAGTATGATCCGTATTGCCGCGGCGCCGTAAAGGGCGGCGGTTTCGGTTCTCAGTATAGTATTGCCCATTGTCAGGGGCTTGAATCCGGAAGCAGCAAAACGGCCCGCCTCAGCAGGGGAAAATCCCCCTTCGGGGCCGACAGCTAAGACAACAATACTTGGCTTCTTATAAAGATAACCATGAAAACTGCCCTGTTCAAGTGGGTCCTGGTGGAGCAGTATGCCTGCGCCGCCGGGATGCTCTTGTTTAAGGCTTTCCCAGTATTCCAAAAGCCCCTTTACCGTACACGGCAGGCGCACAGCGGTGGCAATAGCCGAACCGCTTTGCTGGCGGGCTTCCCTGATAATGCGTTCCCAGCGGCGGAGCTTTGCCTCCATCCCGCTTGTAACCTTTACCGCCGAATAGTCCGATTCAAAAGGGACCACTTCCGAGATTCCCCCTTCGGCGGCCTGTCTGACAATAAGATCCATTTTTGTCCCTTTCGGCAGGCCCTGGAAGAGGATGATAGGGGGAAGGGGGGAGAGATCCTGGGGAATTTCCCCCTGGCATTCGCCGATAAGGATGTTGTCTACAGTGGACAGGATTTTGACCCTCGTTTCCCCCCCTCCCGGAAGAAGGGCGGTAAAGACCGAACCGGCTTTGAGCCGTCTGACCCTGACCAGGTAGTGATAATCGTCACCGTAAAGGTGGACCATTCCATCTGAATTCGGAGGGGCGTTCAGGATAAACTGTTTCACCGCGAAACGTCTCCGGAGCTTCTATGACGCCTGGGCAAATTCCTCTTCCTGTGCGGCTTCTTCCTGGAGATCCCGCAGGGTTTTCGCGGTCTGCATCAGAACCCTGAAATTGCCTTCATTCAGAATTTTTACCGCCTCCTGAAGCTGGACATCGTATTCCAGATCATACACCGGGGCAATGACCGTCCGGTTCTGCTCGTTCCTGATAAGCCGCACAAGGAGGCTGGTATCCAGCCCGTATTCCCTGCTGAGCTCCTGGGCGAAACGGCCAATGTCCGCAGCCGAAGCTTCGGGGTTGGCGGCTACAAATTCAGGAATTTTGTTGGCGTTAATAAGCTTGTTCAGCTCCTCTACGTCGGAGTCGGTGAATTCAGGGAACAGGACTTCCCTGTCCGGAGGTATGCCGATCTTGTCGATGTTCACATCGCTGGGCGTGTAGTACCTGGCGGTAGTGATTTTGAAACCCGCCCTGTCCAGGGGGTAAACCTGCTGGACCGACCCTTTGCCGAAGGACTTTTCACCGACCAGGTAGGCCCTGCCCCGGTCTTTAAGGGCCCCTGCTACGATTTCCGATGCCGATGCGGACCCCCTGTTAATAAGGACCACCATCGGAATATCCTGGGAAACCGACGGCTGACTCTGGGCGTAAAAAACGCGGTTTTCCGCAGGTATGCGGGACTTGGTGGAAACCACCACCCCGCCGTTGATAAAGAGGTTGCTGATCCCTACCGCCGAATTGAGGAGCCCGCCGTAGTTGTTCCTGAGATCCAGGATAAGGGCCTTATAGCCTTTGGACCGGAATTCGTTAATCGCCGCTTTTGACCGTTCCACCGTCATTGGGGTAAAAGTGAGCAGTTTGAGATAACCGATAGCGTCGATCATGGCGTATTTTGTTGTAGGCACTTCGATAATAGCCCGTACCAGGGTAACCGGGAATTCCAGTTTTTCCCCTCTGCGTATGAGGAGCTTGACTTCTTCCCCAGGGGTTCCCCGGAGCCTTGCGAGAACATCGTCCATAGAAAGTACGTCCGTAGATTCGCCGTTGATCTCGATAATGAGGTCTCCGGGGTTTATCCCTGAACGCCAGCCCGGGGTGTCTTCGATTGGAGAGGCTACTTCCACATACGGGGGCTTGCCGTCCGGACGGGTCCCCGCGGGCTTGGAAATATAGAGCCCCACGCCGCCAAAACTGCCCTGGGTCGTGTCGTTAAGATCGGTCATCTCGGATTCAGGGAGGAACGTCGAATAAGGGTCCCCCAGGGAGTTGAGCATCCCCGACATGGCCCCTTCGTAGAGGGTCTTGGGATCCACTTCCTCCACATAATGGCGCTGGATAAAGTCGAATACATTCCGGATTATAGCGGCATACTGCACAGCAGGGTCCTGCTGCTTTGCCTGAGCCTGTACCCCCCGGACCGAGACCAGGGTAAAGATAAGGCAAAAAATAATAGTAGAAACTACCCAAATCAGGGAAAGGGGGATTTTTCGTTTAGAAACATGTTTTTCATCATTCATAAACTAATTGTAGAAAACAGACAGCCTTTGTCAATCGCCTGGGGAAAATACAGCAGGCTCCTAGATCTCGTCGGTGCCTTCGAAGAACAGCGGCAAGGGAAGGAGGTTTCGGAGAAAGGGGGACCGGCGGAGCTGCGGGGTTATCGCCTGGGACAGGGGGGAGAAGAAGAACGATACCGCTTCCAGCGAAGTAAGGGTGATGTCCGGGCCGGCGCTAACAGGGGCGATTGAAAGGGCGCCGCCTGTTACGGCGATGCGGAAAGGCCCCTGGTCCCCGATTTTGACTGTTACCGAGCCTTCGGCCAGGGTGTTTATCCGGGCCTTGAGCCTGAGCAGCGGGGGAAGGAAGGACGCCCAGTTCAGGACGGCGAAGTGGTAGGCCGATGTCACAAGGCAGTCCTCCGCAAAGCGGGACAGGGCCTCCAGTTTCTCCGTCTCCTGGGGCTGGGCGGCAATACTCACCCGATCCGTTGATCCCTCAGGGCGGTCCAGGAAAAGGCCGACAGCCTCGGCTATGCGGGAATGGTCTTTCAGGTTGATTTCGGAGATCTCGCTGCTGCCGGTATTGTAGATAAGGTATCCCGCAAAGGAACCGTTTTCCATAAAGGCATAGATGCGGTTCTTCCAGGATGCAATGATGGGGAAAAACATTTCCCGTTTCCGCTCGATCCGGGCAATCTTGGATTCATGGAACGCCGCTATTTCGTCCAGCAGTTCCCGGTCTTCCGCCAGGACCTGCCTGAGCGTCAGGGCCGGGGAAAAATCCTTCCCCAAGGTGTGGCGTATATTGGCCTTCCGGCACCCAAACTCAATGTGCGTTCCTCCGGGGGTGTAGCCGAAGTACTCGTAACGCTGGCGCTGGCCCCCAAGGCAGCTAAAAACTATGCCGTCTTTCCGCATGTCTTCCAAAGCCATATTCATCAAAGTCCGCATATAGCCCCTGGAACGGGCATAGGGATGCACCGAAACCATGCCGATGCCCCTGCCGGGCACTTTTTCCCCTAGTATATTCATAGTCACAGGATAGGCCCCAACGGCGGCCTTTATCCTGCCTTCTTCCCTGGCGAGGTAATGGATGCCTTCCATAAAATACTCCCGCCTGTAGAGCTTAGGGAGCAGTATTGGGAAATCTGTCGAAGCATGGGCATGGCTGAATACATAGTTGCCAAAATCAATAACATCATCGTAATCGGCCATAGCCGCCTTGTCGTATACAACGTTCATATTATCAGTATACCTAAAAACGGCTTCTTGATCATCCACACCCCTCTTGATTATCTTTCTCCATAAACATAGATTTTTTATAATGAACTATAACCGGCCTCTTAGAGGGGCGCTTTTCTTCTACGAATCGTTCCGGCTGCTGCTTTTGGCGGTATTGTTTGCCTTTTTTTCACCCCTTGAAGGAGTTGAAAAGGGAGCGGTTTTCCCGTATCTGGCGTATGTGAGTCCTAATGCCCTGTTTCCCTTAATGACCCTTTTCCTCTGGCTGAGCCTGGGGGAATACAGGCGTTACCTGCCCCTGTACCTGGCAGGGAAGCTTATCGCCCTGGCAGCCTTCTATGCCTGGGGGGTTTTCAGCTTTGCCCCGGCTTTAGGGGCGGAAAATTTCGGGACACGCGATGTTATGTCCATTATAGTCCTGTTGAGCGGCGTTTTTTTTCTGAGCCTTGGGGATGTGTTTTCGATCTTTGGGGGCTGGCTCCTGCTCAATAAAATAAAGACAGCAGAGACTTCGAAACCGGATCTCGCAGTTCCGGGGTCCGGAGAAAACGGAGGGATGTAATGCGGATAATTCCGGTTGCAAGCGGAAAAGGCGGAGTCGGCAAGTCCCTCTTCGCCGCGAATCTGGGGGTAGCCTTTGCCCAGGCCGGGCAGCGCGTTGTTCTGGCGGATCTTGACCTGGGGGCTTCCAATCTTCACCTGGTCCTGGGGCACCAGTCTCCCAGGAACGGGATAGGCGCATGGCTTAACGATACCAAGTCCGATTTTAACGATGTAATCACAGACACCGATATCCGGGGCCTCCATTTTATTCCCGGGGACACTGAAATCCCAGGGACAGCCAACCTCAAGGCGTACCAGCTCAAAGCCCTGGTAAAGCGGCTCATGTCTCTTAAAGACGAAACCGACATCCTCATCCTCGACCTGGGCGCCGGGACCCATCAGTCTATCCTGGATTTTTTCCTCCTTTCAGGCAGGGGGATTGTGGTGTCCGCCCCGGCGGTGACGGCGGTGCTCAACGCATACGTGTTTCTAAAGAACGCGGTGTTCCGCCTGATGTATACGGTTTTCGGCAAAGGGACCAAAGCCAGGGCTTACCTGGAACAGGTCCGGAAGGACGGTTCGGGACCCCAGCGGCTCTATATTCCCAGGATGCTGCCGGACATAAAAAGCAAAGATCCTGCTTCTTACGAAAAATTCATGGCCCACATGAGCCGTTTCCATCCGCGGCTTATTATGAACATGATCGAAGATCCCAAGGATGCGGATGTGGCTATGAAGATCCGCCGGTCCTGCGAGGAATACCTGGATCTCAAAATCGAACATCTTGGGGTGGTTTACCGCGACGGGGTGCAGGATACGGCCCTCTCGTCCCGGCTTCCTGTGGTGCTGTACAAGCCCCAGTCCGTACTCTCCCAGGCCATCTACCGCATTGCCGACAAGATCCTCGCTTCTGACGAGGAAGAAACCGTCCTTGACGACAGGGAAATAGAAGACAGCTTCCAGGAAGCGGGGGTGGAAGCTGAAGTGGATTTTGAAAACAAGATGGATTATGTGGAAGATCTGCTTCATTCAGGGGCTCTCTCCCAGGGGGATCTCATCGAAACCGTGAAATCCCAGCAACTGGAAATTGCCAAAATCAGGAAGGAGAACAACTTCCTTAAATTAAAGCTCTCCCAAGCCGCGGCTCTGGGGTATAAGCCCTAGCGGAGTATTATGGCCAGTTCGGTAATCGCCAAAGGCAGCGCTTCTATTTCCGTCAACCCCCAGGAGACCGAGGCGAAGCTGGTTTTTATCCCTGATCCCGGCGGCTTGGGATGGGACGCCGATGCGGTGAACAAACTGGCCGGGGAACACAACCTGTCCCCGCCGCTGAACCCCAAAATACTGGAACCTTTCCTGCAAAAAGCCGGAAGGGCCAAAACCAAAGACCCTCTGGAGATGATCCTCTACCAGGGCATCCCTCCTGAAGAGCCTGTTCCGGAAACTGTAGTCTGGGAAGCCCTGCCGGTTCCTGCCGATATGGCGCCTTATCAGGAAGAAACCCTGGCCGCCGCCCAGCAGCCGGAACTCTACCGCATCAGAGTTGAACGGATTAAAAACGAAAAAAAAGTAAAAAAACCCGGAGCGCTGCCTTTCATGCCTGTTAAAGAAGAAACGGTGGTTACCTGGGATAAGAAGGAAATCAGGGAAGCGGTAACTGTTGACGCCGCGCCGGATGAGGTCAAATACGCCGATAAGGGAAAGAAACTAGGAACCATGACGCCCCCTAAGCCCGGGAAAAGCGGGAAAAGCGTCTTCGGCAGGCCCCTGCAGCCCCAGACCGCAGGCGAAGGGGGCCTCCTTCTGGGGAACGGGATTTCCCGTGACAAAGGGGACCTGGTTGCCCAGGCTTCGGGCTTTATCAGGATTGGGAAGAACTGGGCCGATTTGGTTCCCTTGTCAAAGCCTTCCTGGGAAATCAGCACCGGTTCTGACGGTATAACCCTTTTCTTCAATTTTGAACCCGGAGACGCCCGGTTTGCGCCGCCTGCAGGGGAGGTGATCCTTGAAGAGGCAAAGGCCAAAGGCGCGCCTGAAGGGGGGCTCATCACAGCCGGGTCCCTGGACAAGGTCATTGCCGAGGCGGTAAAGACCGGTATGCCTGTGCAGGCGTTCCCTCTTTTCCAGTCCTGGGAAGCGGCGGCCCGGGTGGATATCAGGGAGGACAAGACCCAGGCGGTCCTCTACCTTAGGAAGGGCACGGCAGGCTATCAGCCTCTTGAAATGAAAGCCATATCCCAGGCTATTAAGGATTCCAAAGTCCAGGGTTATGACGCCGAAAAACTTAGAACAACGGTAAGCGCTTTTATGCAAGGCAAGGAACTGGAACTTAAAGACTATATCCTTGCGGAAGGAACCCCTTCGACCCGGGGCAAGGACCGGGAGGTTCAGCTTTCCCTTACCTTGCTTTCAGAGGAAGAGCAGAAACCTATCAGGGCCAGGCTCAATGCGTGGTCCGGGAAATCCGGGGCCTTTGAGGGGCTTTCTCCTGACGAAGCGACGGGTTTTGCGTTTGTGGAAAAAGGCGCCGCTATAGCCCAGGTTACCGCTTCTTCCGATGGGGAGCCTGGGAAGGACGTTTACGGCAATGTAATCCCCGGGCTTCCGGGCAACGATCCGGATCTCAAACTGTTCCGGGGGCTGGAACAGCACGGCGCTGTTATAACCGCGGCTTTGAGCGGCCTCCTTCTGGTTAAAACTCAGGAGCGGATGTTCAGGGCCGAGATAATCGAATACCGGGATGCCAGGATCGCGGTTCATGTTTCCGAAGACGCCATGGAAGCCCGGGGGGACCTGGCGCCTGAAGCCGGAGCGGGAATTCCTCTTTCGCCTGAAAATGTGCTTAAAACGCTGGCGGTATTAGGGATTAAAAAAGGCATCAATAACGAAACAGTCGGGAAAGCCTGCGCTTTAGCGAAAGCCCGGGGAAGCTGTTCCGGGGTCATCCTGGCCAAAGGCGGATTTCCGGTAGCCAAAGGCGGCAGCGCCGTCAAGTGGCTGGTCCCGGTAACCCCTCCTCAGTTGGCGGCAGAGGACGGAACCGGGGAGGTTCCTGGCCGTACTGTCCAGGTCAAAGCCGGGACCCCTATCGCCGAGCTTTCCGGGCCCGCAGCCGAGGGCCGGCCGGGCTTCGATGTAAAAGGCCAGGAGATCCCTGCGGATAAAGGCGCCGCTCTTGGGATCGAGCATGACGGGACCATAAAGGAGGAACCCCAGGGCGCCGGGAAACGGCTGGTTGCGGCTCTGTCTGGGGAACTCAGTTTTGACGGAAAGGTTCTTAAAATCTCGTCTCTCAGGGAAATCAAAGGGGATGTGGGGCCTGCTACAGGGAACATCACGTTTTCCGGCGAGATCCGCATAGGCGGCAAAGTGCTGCCTGGTTTCGCGGTAATAGGCGGCCTGCATGTGCTGGTTTCGGGCAGCGCTGAAAGCGCCCTTATATCCGCCGGAGGCAGGGCGGTGGTGGCTCAGGGCATTAAAGGCGGCGGTAAGGGCGTGGTCCGGGCAAAGACCTCCATTGAGGCAGCCTTTGCCGAAAAGGCCACCCTTATGGCTGTTGGGGACATAAAGCTTAAAAACGGTTCGGTTTTAAGTTACATAAAAACCAACGGAAAGCTTTTTGTAGAAGCCGGGAAAGGCAAGCTTCTGGGCGGCGTATGCCAGGCCCGGTACGGCATAGACGCCGCCAATATCGGTTCCGAAACCGGAGGCCGTACCGAAATATCCTTTGGCCAGGACTATCTTATCAAGGACCAGATCGGCGTTACAGAAGAGGAAATATCCAAAACCAGGGAAGCCCTTGCGAAAACCGATGAAAAAATAAAACAGTCCCTGAAAAACCCCTCTGCCCTGGAAGCCGCCCGGATGGAGAAAGTGGGACTTATGAAAAAGCTGGAACAGCTTAATCTTAAAATTTTTACCCTTAACGAAAAGTTTGAAGAGTACCATGAATCGGAAATCCGCATCAGAGGCACCATTTATCCCGGAGTGGTCATTGAAAGCCACGGCCGTTACTACGAGGTTCAGCAGACCCGGAGCCAGGTGGTGTTCTATTTTGACCGTGAGTCGGGCCGGGTTAAAGAGAAGGCGCTGGAATAGGCCGATGGATTATAGAAACAGTATATGGGCTCAGCAAATAAAATATAATACTGCAGAAAGTAAAAAACAATTATATAACGAAAATATGATAAGAAAAAATGAATGGGATATGGGAAAAGATTCAAAAGACGGAATATATTTTCCATTGTCTGATTCATGGAGAAAAGAGGAAAACAGAATAAAGGATAGTACCT
>JAITEW010000357.1 GCA_031281855.1 Treponema sp. | reverse complement strand
TCCAGGGAGATGCTTAAATCGGGCCTCTTCGACGCCTTTGAGATCATCGGCGGCCAGACCCTGGAAGAGAACCTGCCCCAGATAAGCCTCTGGCAGGAAGTCCGGGCTGAGGGCTGCTTTGTGCCGCCCTTGGGCAACAGCGATTCCCACGGCACGGTAAACGCGGAATGGTTCGGCATTGCAAAAACCGTGGTCCTGGCGGAACGCTGCGACAGGGAATCCCTCTTTGATGCCATACGAGCAGGCCGTACCGCGGCGCTGGAACAGTACCACGGGGAACCCAAACCCCGGCTCTACGGCCTTCACCGTTATGTGATGTTCATCCTCTTTCTGCTTGAGGACTACTTCCCACTCCACGACGAGCTGTGCTTTGAAGAAGGCAGGCTGATGAAGGACTGCGTCCTTGGGGAAGACGGCGCCGCTGACCTCCTGGGGCGGCTCCAGGGCCGCTGTGAAAGACTAATGAAAAAATACTGGGGGTGCTGATCCGGGTTTGGGCGGTTACTTTTTCTGCCCGTAATAGGCGTTTGGCCCGTGCTTCCGTTCCCAGTGCTTGCGGATGATGTGTTCCGGCAGGGGTTTTACTACCGGGTCCAGGGCCAGGGTGAGGTGGGCCATTTTGCAGACTTCTTCCAGCACCGCCGCATGGTAGACCGACTGGGCGGCGTTTTTGCCCCAGGTAAAGGGGCCGTGGCCCGCTACGAGGATCATGGGCATGTGAAAGGGGTTCTTCCCCTGTTGTTTGAAAGTCTCCACAATGAGGTTCCCGGTTTCAAGCTCGTAGTTGTTCCTTACCGCTTCTTCGCTCATGTACGCTGTACAGGGAATTTCCTCAGCCCCGTGATCCGCGTGGGTGGTGCCGTAAACCGGGACCGGCCGCCGGGCCTGGGCAAAAGCTACGGCGTAGGTGGAGTGGGTGTGGGTGATGCCCTGTATTAAAGAAGGCTCCTGGCCCGCAAGGCCCGGAAAATCCCGGTAGAGCACCCGGTGGGTTTCGGTATCCGATGAAGGGTTGAGTTTTCCTTCAACCACCTTCCCCTCCAGGTCCACCACCACCAGATCTTCCGCCCTGAGCGCGTCGTAGGCCACCCCTGAGGGCTTGATGGCGAAGACTCCTCTGGAAGGATCAAAAGCCGACACGTTCCCCCAGGTGTAAATCGCCAGGCCCCGGCGGGGTATCTCCATGTTGGCTTCCCAGGCTTCCTCTTTTAAGGATTTGTAAAGATCCGCCATATTATCCCTTTTCCGCGAAGGCCCCGAGTTTGAGGTATTCCTGATACAGTTTGTCGTAGATCCCCGCTTCCCTTGCCCTTGGGGTATAGGTCTTCTCAATAGGCGCGCAGATAGCTTTCTGGGCCGCCGGGATGTCCGGGTAGAGTCCTGCGGCTACAGCGGCGAACATAGCCGCTCCCAGGGCCACAGGCTGATCCCCTGCGGGAACGCTGATGGGCATGTTGAGCACATCGGCGATGATCTGCATCACAAAAGGGGATTTCCGGGCCACGCCGCCTACGCCGATGATCCCCTCAATGGCGACTCCTTCCTGGCGGAAACGTTCCACAATGGCCCTGGCGCCAAAGGCGGTGGCTTCCGCCAGGGCGCGGTAAACTCTGGGGGCGTCCGATCCCAGGGTAAGTCCGGTGACGGCGCCTTTGAGGAGCTGGTTCGCGTCAGGGGTCCGCCGGCCGTTGAGCCAGTCCAGGGCGATAATGCCGGTACTTGCGGGGTCTATTGAAGCGGCGGTCTTTTCCAGTTCAGGGATCACTTTTTTGGAAATCTCTTTGGCGATTTTTTCCTTCGTCCCGGCGTCTATGCCCTCAACACCAGGGAGCAGGGCTTCTATGGGCCACATGACCAACTGTTTGAACCATGCGTACACGTCCCCAAAGGCGCTCTGCCCCGCCTCGTAGCCCAGCATACCCGGAACTACCGATCCGTCCACTTGGCCGCAGATTCCTCGAACCAGCGGTTCGTTAACCAAAGGTTCGTTAACCAGCTTTTCCCCGCCTGCCGGTTGGGGAGCCACGATGACATCGCAGGTGGAAGTCCCCATTACCTTGATAAGCCAGCCGGGCCGCACTCCGCCGCCTACAGCGCCCATGTGGGCGTCATAAGCCCCTATGGCCACAGGAATCCCCGCGGGTATGCCCAGCCTTTCGGCCCATTCCCCTGTAAGGCCCCCTGCGGACTGGTCCGAGGTATAGGTCTCGGTTCCCAGGCTTTTCCGTATGTTCACCAGCCTGGGGTCCAGTTTGGAGAGGAATTCCTCGGAAGGGTAGCCTCCGGCGAAACTCCGGTGCCACATGGCCTTGTGCCCCATGGCGCAGCGGCTTCTCTTTATGGAGGCGATGGTATCCGCGCCGGTAAGGAGGGCGGTCATCCAGTCGCAGTGTTCCAGGAACGAAGCGGCTTTCTCCGCCACCCTGGGATCTTCAGCAAAGACCCGGAGTATCTTAGACCAGAACCACTCGGTGGAGTAAATGCCCCCTTCATATTTGGTGTAATCCTCGCCGCCCCAGGTTTTGGCCAAATGGTTGATTTTGGCGGCTTCCGCCAGGGCGGTATGATCTTTCCAGAGCACGAACATGGCGCTGGGGTTTTCGGCGAATTCCGGCAGCAGGGCCAGAGGGGTCCCCTTGGCGTCCACGGCGCAGGGAGTGGAGCCTGTGGTGTCGATAGCGATCCCCTTCACCCTGGAAGCGATACCGTTTCCCGCTTTGGAAACCGCCTCTTTGACGGTTCCTTCCAGAACATCAAGGTAGTCCTGGGGATGCTGGCGGAACCTGTTGTCCCCAGGGCTGCAATAAAGCCCCTTGGTCCACCGGGGGTAATACATTACCGCTACCCCGGCTTCGCTTCCGTCGGAAGCGTCGATGAGAACCGCCCTGCAGGAATCGGAACCGTAATCCAGGCCCAGTACGTAGGCATCGCCTTTTTGTAACGCCATATTCAGCCTCCTTTTGATCGAAACAGTACTTTCTTACTTCCACAAAGGAGAGGGATAAACGCCCTGCGCCGTGAGTTCGTTAAGGCGCTTTACCGCCGCATCCCGGTCTTCCTTGTAGGTTACGCCGAACCACTCCGAAGCGGTCTTGAGGGCCCGTATGCGGGTGAAGCCCTTTTTGATTAACCAGTCAGCCGCCTTGGGCAGGTAACATTCGCTTTTGAGTTCCCTGGCCGAAAGAGCGATGAAGTCTTCAAAGTATTTCCTGAAATGGGGAATAACGCTGACCGGGAAACCCCAGAAGTTCATGGAGACCCAGGAATCGGCCGGCAGGATTTGCCTTGTCCCGTCAGAAGCGGTATTGAAAATTTCACCGTTCTTTTTTTCGATAGCCAAAAGCTCTTCTACCGAAACAAGGTAATCGTCCTTTATTTCACAGACCCCCCGGGCAACGGTCCCCTGAGGGCTCAGAGTTGGTTCCAGCCTGTAGGGCACAATGGCCGAATCCTTGAGGTCCGGCTCAGAGAGGAATTTACCGATAGCGGCGAAGGCTTCCTGGCCGTAAAAGTCATCGGCGTTCAGCACCGCGAAAGGAGCGTCCAGTTTGTCCGCGGCGCAGAGCAGGGCGTGGGCGGTGCCCCAGGGCTTGGTCCGCCCCAGTTTTTTGGCCTCAGCGTATACAGCCTGGGGAATCAGGGTGTCCAGCTCCTGAAAAGCCAGCTCGTACTTCACTTTCCCTTCCATCCTGGCCAGCACGATTTCCCTGAAGTCTTTTTCGATATCATGGCGGATAATAAAAACTGCTTTTTCAAACCCGCCCCTTAGAGCGTCAAAAACCGAATAGTCCAGGAGAACTTCACCGTTTTTGCCGAATTTGTCCATCTGTTTGAGCCCGCCGTAACGGCTCCCTACGCCCGCGGCGAGTACGACTAGTATAGGTCCTTTCATTGCTGCGTCCTCTTTCTAAAGGCTGATAATGGGCCTTTCCCAAACCCGGTTGGTTTCAGGAAAACCTCTATCCTAACTATATACGAGAGAGGATATGTATTACAATGCTGCTTTATAAAATAACGGCTTTATGAGGTGTATTATTTATTATACACTTCAGGGAAGAAAGCGGCTGGTGATGGGCTTGTTCGGGAACCCGGTGGGTTGTCGAACAGGTCTAATTTATCTTTTTTACCCAAAACCCTAAAAAAAGAAGTAAGGTACTTAGGATTACTGATATTATCATGACCTTTTCCAATTCGTGCATGAGCCGGGTAATTCTTTCCTTGTTAATAAAAATAATAAACTCCGTACCCATATTCTCATGAATCGGGTTTGCCCTAGTAAAATCTTCAATTGTTAAGCGGTTCCAAAATCAACCGCTTTGAGCGGTTCACCGTTCAAGCCCCGCCCCCGCCCCCGCCTTTGCCGGGAGTATCTGCCCTGTCAAAAACTAAAACCCTTCGCCTCTGAGCAGCTTCTGTTTCTGCTTCATGTAATAGGTAAAGTTCTCCAGGGAAATATCGGGAGGCACGGT
>JAITEW010000339.1 GCA_031281855.1 Treponema sp. | reverse complement strand
GGCTGTTCTATTCCCGAGGCTTATCCCAAGATCCTGGCGGCCTACGCCTGGGGGCAGGAAACGGCGAACCAGATGACCGCCATCCTTTTCCAGCGGCTGACTTCGAAAATCGCCTCTTTTACAGACGGTACTACTGTGGTGTTCTGGAATCCCCATCCCTGGGAAGTAAAAGGGACCATGGAATACATCGGCGTTACCGACGCCATATACGACAGCAAAGAGAACAAGATTCCTTTCGAGCTTGCGGCGAACAGCTGCGCCACTGCCGGGTTTTACTCCCAGACCGTGAGGTTTAACGCGGTCCTGCCGCCTCTGGGCTATACATCCTTCAAAATGGTAAATTACCGGGGCAGCCTTAACCGCGACGAGTTTTCCGATTTCCAGTATACCCGCACCGCCACGAA
Source organism: Treponema sp. (assembly GCA_031281855.1). Classification (GTDB taxonomy): domain Bacteria; phylum Spirochaetota; class Spirochaetia; order Treponematales; family Breznakiellaceae; genus JAITEW01. The sequence continues at coordinate 8,229 of JAITEW010000339.1, read as the reverse complement.
CCGCATTGAATCCGGAAACTGGGAAGCGGTGATTGACCGGGAGACCGGCTTTATCACCTCGTTCCGCAACAAAAAAACAAAAACCGAATACCTTGGCGGCCAGGGCATCGGGCCGGTCATTGTGGACGATGAATCCGACACCTGGACCCATGTCATTTCCTCCTACCAGGGAGCCAGGCGGAAAATGGCCCTGGAATCCTACACCCTGGTCACCAAAGGGCCGGTTACCACTGAGTACGAAATTGTCTACAAGCTCTTTGACAGTACCGTGATCCTCAGGGTCGTCCTGAACGGAGAGCTCGGAACCCTGGATCTCAGGACAAGGGTTATCTGGAACGAACATCACCGGCTCCTCAAGCTGCGCGTCGGATCGGTTTTCACAAAAAACACGTTTGTCTCCGAAATACCTTACGGCGCCATTGAGCGCAGGGCGGACGGCAGCGAATGGCCTATCCAGCGCTGGGCCTGCCTTTCGGACGGTAAGGGATCGAGCCTTGGGGTGATCAACAACGGCGTATATTCAGCCAGCGCCGAATCAGGCAGCCTGGACCTCACCCTTCTGCGGAGCCCGGTCTACGCCCATCACGAGAACCACCACCCAAGGCCGGATATTCAGCAGCGCTATGTCGATCAGGGCGAGAACGAATACCACATCAGGGTGCTGCCCCTGGAAGGAGCCGGGCAGGAAACACTGGCCCGCAAAGCCCTGGAACTGAACCAGCCGGCTATTTCCGTTATCGAATCCGCCCACGCCGGGGATCTCCCGCTGGAGAAGAGCTTCTGCGGGATTAAAGACGGTACTTCAGCGGTGATCACCACCATCAAACGCGGTGAGGACGGCGACGGCTGGATAGTCCGGGCAGTGGAAACAGCCGGTAAAAACACTTCGGCAGTTATAGACTTCACCTGGCTCGGCGTTTCGGGAACCTTCAGCTTTGGCCCTTATGAGATCAAAACCATCAAAATAAGCGACAAGGACAAGTCCGTTTTTGAAACGAATCTGCTGGAATTTTAAGAGGAGGAACCTGTGTTTAAGGATTTTATTGTTGAAAAAATAGGCCGGGAACTGCGTTTCCTGGAACAGCTCCGGTACCGGAACGCCGCGCCTGTGGGGGAATTTCTGGCTACTGAGGAACCGAAAAATTTCGTGTACCCCGGTTTTATTGACCCAGGCAAATCATCGCGGAAAATGAGCGTTGGTGAATTCTGGAGCGGCCGGGACCGCTACATCTGGCTCCATACGGAGTTCGAGGCTCCAAAGGAATGGAAGGGAAAGGATGTCCTTGGGGTTTTTGATTTCGGCCTTACCGGAGGAGGCCACAACTCCGGGTTCGAGTCCCTCCTTTTTTTGAACCGCGCCCCGTATCAGGGCGTGGACTCCAACCACCAGGAAGTTTTTTTTAACCCCCAGAGGGGAGGGAAAACGGTTTTTGATTTCAGGCTCTGGAGCGGCCTTGAAGGGGGCGGGGCGAAAAAGATAATGGACCATAAAATAACGAAGGCCTTCTTCTGCACCCTGGAACCCGCGGTGGACGAACTCTACTATCTTCTGGGCAACCTGGTCCTTACGGTAAAAGAACTGGACGGGAACGATCCCCTCCAGGCCAAACTACAGAACATCCTTGTGGAAGGCTATAGGTTTCTGGACTTTACCAATCCCGGCTCGGAGGCCTTTATCGCATCGGCGCGCAAAACCCTTGAATACTACCACAAGGCCCTCAAGGCGGTAAAAAACCCGAAAGATGTTTCGGTTTCTTTTATCGGCCACACCCACATCGATCTTTCCTGGCTCTGGCGCTACAAGCACACCAGGGAAAAAGGGGAACGGTCTTTTAACACCGTGCTCCGGCTTATGGAAAAATACCCTGAATACATCTTCCTCCAGACCCAGGCCCAGATCTACGATTCCATCAAGGAGGATCATCCTGATCTCTTCAAGGCTATTGCCAAACGGGTAGCCGAAGGGCGCTGGGAAGCTTCGGGCTCCATGTGGGTAGAGGCGGACTGCAACATCCCTTCAGGGGAATCCCTGGTACGGCAGATCCTGTACGGGAAAGGCTTTTTCAAAAAAGAATTCGGCGTAGATAACAATTTCCTCTGGCTCCCGGACGTGTTCGGCTACAACTGGGCCCTGCCCCAGATCCTCAAAAAATCGGGCATCGACACCTTTATCACCACCAAGATAAGCTGGAGCGAAATCAACCGCATGCCCCACGACACCTTCACCTGGACCGGGATAGACGGCAGCAAGGTGCTGACCCATTTCATCACCACGCCGGATACGGGAAACGCCTGGTTCTACACCTACAACGGCATGATCTTTCCCAAAACCCTAAGGGGCATCTGGACCACCTACCGGGACAAGGCCCTGAACCAGAACCTGCTTTTTTCCTACGGATACGGCGACGGCGGCGGCGGGGTTACGAGGGACATGCTGGAAAACCTGCGGGCCCTTTCAAAGATGCCGGGCCTTCCGGCGGTAAAAACCGAACAGGTAGATGATTACCTCAGAGGGCTTCACAAAAAAGTTTCCGAACCTTCAAGCGCCCGGCTCCTCCACAACTGGGACCGGGAGCTTTACCTTGAGTTCCACCGGGGAACCTACACGTCCCAGGCGTACACCAAAAAGATGAACCGCAGGCTGGAACTGCTCTACCGCGACGCCGAGATCCTCCAGTCCCTTGGGGCGCTGAAAACAGGGAAATGGGACGACAAGTCCCAGGACAAGCTTCACGAAGGCTGGAAGCTCATCCTGAAAGCCCAGTTCCACGACATCATCCCGGGTTCTTCTATCGCCGAGGTTTACGAGGATACCAGGAATGATCATCAAGCCGCATGGGAACTGGGGGAAAGCGCCCGGGACAGCGTCTTGGGTATTCTTGGAGAAAAAGAAAAAAACACGGTGACCGCCGTCAATACCGCGGGCTGGAAGCGGGGCGGCATGGTTAAGGTCCCGGTCCCGGAGAAGGGCAAGGTCCTGGTGGGCGAAAAGGGCGTGCTCCCATTTCAGGTTTCTTCTTTTGAAGGTGAAGGGGAAAAACAGGCCTACGTGTACCTCGGCTCCCTGGCGCCCCTGGGGACCGCGGCTATCAGGACCGAAGCTGCCAAGGCGACGGCGGATCTTCCTGTTGTCAAACTGGGGAAAAGAACCAAATTCATAATCCGCAAGAACGGGGTGGACAGCCCATTTTATAAAATCAAGTGGGATGCCAAAGGCCGGCTCACGTCCATCTGGGACAAGGAGGCCAGGCGGGAAGTTCTTTCAGGGCCCGGAAACGAACTCCAGATCTTCGAGGACCGGCCCCGGTCCAATGAGGCCTGGGAAATCGAGGCTACTATCGACCTCAAGCGGGAGATCATCGACAAACTGGTTTCGGTGAAAGTTGAGGAATCGGGCCCGCTCTTTACGAGGGTCCGTTTTGCCTGGGTTTACAACAAGTCGAAGATCACCCAGGACCTCTTCCTCCATGCGGCCCATAAACGCATCGACTTCAGGACCGAAGTGGACTGGCAGGAGCGGAGCAAGTTGCTTAAAACCAGCTTCCCTGTGGATATACGGTCCGTCACGGCGCGCTACGAAATCCAGTACGGCAGCCTTGAACGGAGCGCCGGGAAGAGCACCAGTTGGGACGAGGCCCAGTTCGAGGTAGTAGGCCACCAGTGGGCGGATTACAGCGAGAAAGGTTTCGGCGCCGCTATCCTGAACGATTCCAAGTACGGCTACGACATCAAGGAAGGGGTCATGCGGCTTTCGCTGCTGAAATCCGCGGAGAATCCCGACACCGAGGCCGACCGGGGAATTCAGCGGTTCACCTATTCCTTCTACGTGCACAGCGATCCCTGGTACGAGTCGGATCTTATCCCCCTGGCCTGGGATCTCAACGCCCCGCTTCTGGCGGTTCCGGGAGTTCTGGCCCTTGGGGATCTCATCAAAATCAGTTCCGGCGAAGCGGCGCTGGACGCTGTCAAGAAGACTGAGGACGGGAAGGATCTTATCATCAGATTCCACGAGATGCACGGAGGCAGAACGGGCCTGAAATTCGAATTCGGCTCCAAAGTGTCGGGCTGGGCTGAGGCGGATCTTATGGAGCAGCCCCTGGGGGCCTGGAAATCCGGCAGGGCTGTAGCCCGGGAACTCCATCCCTTTGAGATTGTTACCTTCAGGGTAAAATTATGAGCGATTCAGGCCACGCCGTCTTCAGCCGTCTTTTGGAACGCTACCCTGATCTCGAAACCTGCGGCGCGGAAATTCGCGCCGCAGGGGAGCTCCTCAAAAACGCCGCCGCTGGGGGAAACAAGATCCTCATCGCCGGCAACGGGGGCAGCGCCGCGGACGCGGATCACATCACCGGGGAGCTTTTAAAGTCTTTTTGCAAAAAGCGGCCTATCGAAAAAGAGCTTGCCGAAAAGCTGAGGGAACTCGACCGGGACACCGGCGCCGATTTGGCTGCCAAGCTTCAGGGGGGGGTGCAGGCAATTTCCCTTACGTACCACAACGCCCTTTCAACCGCCTTCGGGAACGACGTGGACCCCTCTATGGCCTTTGCCCAGCAGGCCTATGTCTACGGAAGAAGCGGCGACGTGTTCTGGGGGATTTCCACTTCCGGAAACGCGAAGAACGTTTACGCCGCCGCTCTGGCGGCTAAGGCCAGGGGTCTTAAAGTCATTGCCATGACCGGGAAAGGCGGCGGAAAGCTTAAAGCCCTCAGCGACATCTGCATCGCCGTGCCCAGAACCGAAACCTACGAGGTCCAGGAACTCCACCTGCCGGTGTACCACGCCTTGTGCCTGTATATTGAGGACAGCCTTTGGTAAATCCCGCCTTTGGTCATTCACCGGACAGCTAACCCCTGGACCTCCGGAGGGAAACGGGCTGCTCCACCGGGATAACCTTCAGTATACAGGAGCTGCCGCCGCTTAAGAGGCCCGATTTTTTAATACCCGCGGTTATTCGTTCCTCCAGTTCAGGAGGGATGATGATATCGCAGAATTCCCGGGAATGGGACTCCATCATCTGCCCCTGGGCAACGGCGCTGTAGGATCGCATCTCAAGGTGGTTCAGCGTGGCGCCGTGGGCGCCGTTTGCCATGGCTGTTTTGCGGAATGTTTCGGTTTCCACTTCATCGCCGATAAAGAAAAACCCCAGGGCGCTGCCTGTCTTGTTTCTGCCCGCTGTCCCGGCGGCGCCGCTTTTTGAGCCGAGCCTCCGCCAGTCGCTTGAACCCTGCACCTCATCAAGGGCGGCGATAACCTGTTCCATAGTAGCCGCGTGTACCCGTTTGCCCTGCCTGACCCTGAGGTTCACCACCGGCGCGTGGACAAAGACTTTGTACAAAAAACCGTGTCCCGGAACATCCAGCCGCGCCCTGGGGATAAGAGTCTTTTCGACAAGATCCGTGTCGGAACGGGGAACCAGAAACCAGATGATCTCTTTTTCTACCGGGATAGTTATCCTAAGGAGCCCCAGCTTATCCCGGAGCCCCACGCCGGCGCCGAAAAACACGATAGGGACGCAGACGCCCAGTTCAAGAACCGCCGCGGAAAGGGAATCCCCCTGGCCCCTGGGAACGGTACAGCAGAGGAGGGCGTAATCCTCATGAGGAAGGGTGTTCCTGGAGCCGCAGAGAGTTTCAAGCTTTCCCTCATCAAAAATGAGAGGGGTTTCCCTGTGAATGGCGTTGCGCAGCGCGAAGATGCAGCCCCGTCCGCCCATTTTGAGATCCGTAGCTTCCGTGATACGGCGCATCACCCCCTGCTCAAACCTCCTGGGAACGTAAAAGCGGTAGAACAGAGCCCTGCTTTCTTCGTGCTTCGTAGCGGGCCTGAGCCCGAAAAGCCCCTTCTTGTCAACCAGGGACATCTGCTTGGCGCGCTGCAAATAAACTTCCGGAATAGCAAGATCCGTAAGGGTCTCGTCCATAGCTGCCGTTATGTTGACATCCGCAACGCAGATGATAGTGGAAAAATCGGTCTGCATAAGCCGCTCCTATTTCTGTATCGCCCGCCTGGATTTTCGCTTGTCCAGTATGCCTGACACAAGAACCGAGATAATCGGAATGACGCTGGCGGTAGCTACAATCCCAAAGGCGCCGTCGGCCCTGAGCGAGTCCGCCCCAAGGCCTAAGCCTGTGGTGATGATGATGGGAACCGCGATGGGGCCTGTGGCAATGCCGGCAACGTCCCAAGCTATAGAAGAGAAATCTTCAGGCGCAAAGGCCGTCAGAATCAGGGCCAGGATATAACACGGCGTGAGTATCCACGAAAGATGAATACCCCCTGAAGGTAGCATGTTGCTGAAAAGCACCCTGGCAAAGCCGATGGCCATGCCAACGCCTACGCCCACGGCGGCAATCATCACCAGTTTTGACCGCTTGAAAGTCCCGGTGGTCATCTCCTCTACAGTGACCGCTGTGGCCGCCAGGGCGGGTTCGGCAAAGATAGCCAGGAAACCCAGGAAAAAAACAAAGACCAGCACCGCCAGGTACCCGCCCAGCTTGCCGTAATTGGAAAATACGGCGCTCTCCACAGGTATATGGGTATAAACGCTGCCGGAAAGGCGCTGGGAAACGAGCTTTTCCGGCTTCGGCCCCCCGGTATCGGGAATCCAGATATAAGTTTCAGGGCCTGTTTTTCCGGGAACCGTAAAGACAGAGCTCGAATCGACGCCCCGGACCACTACGGCTTTATTGATCTGGAGAGTTTCCGTGTACGTGCGCGTGAGGGATTTGCCTGCCTGGGAACTGACAGCCGTAATGCCCCCGGACATCCCCAGGTTGAGGGCGAACATGCCGAAGGCGGCAAAAAGTACGCCCAGGACGACTTCATCGGGATTGCGAATACGGTCCCGTCCGATAAAAATGATAGCGATAATAAGCACAAAAGCCAGGGGCAGCACCGCCACAATACCGGCCATAAAAAAACTGAAAATGGACTGTGGGGAAAACACCGAGCCCGGGCTGCCGCCGCTTAACGTCAGGGAACCGCTTCCTGTGCTGTCCGGGAAACACCGGGCAAAGTCTTCATGGGTCAGGACGCCGTCCCGGACAGCGGCTGCGGCCATGAGGACCAGTTCATCATCGCTTCCTGCAATGTACCGGGCTTTTTCCCGCTGTACCTGCGAAGGGGAAAAGAAGGCTTCGGCGCTTGAGGGCCCTGGAACTCTGGGCGCCAGCAGGGCAGCCAGAAAAAGGACGCTCGCGACCGGCAGGGCGGAAGCAAGGGTAACCAGGCCCAGCCCGGAACTGTTGGAATTCTTTCCGCCTGTTTTTGAAACCCCCAGGCCCAGGGCGAGGATTATCGGCACCGTAACCGCTCCTGTGGCCGCCCCTCCTGTGTCCCAAGCCAGGTTTACTACGGGTCTGAGGATCGAGTTTTCGTCAAACACGCAGCTTGCGATAATCAGAACAGGGATGATGACAAATACCGGCGGCTTAAAGGCCCAGCCGAACATGAACCGGAAAACCCCAAGTACTACCGAAAGCCCCACTCCTATCGCGATAGCCGCCACGAGCCACGTGGTGCCCCGGTTAAGCAGGAGGTAGAGAAGAGGCGCGTTCCATGGGGGGATCACGCTTCCCTGCTGCTGGAGTATGGCGATTGCGGGCTCTGCAAGGGTGGCGGTAATGCCGACAATTATCGAGAAAACCGTAACTCCTACTACGCCGACCTTCGCAGGAAGACGCATCCCGCACTGCTCTCCAAGGGGCATGATGCCCAGAAAAAGTCCTTCCAGAAAAAACGAAAGCCCCAGAATCGCCGCGCCCACGCCGGCTGCGACGGAAAGGGTATTTGCAAGAGGCGTCTTCAGCACAAAGTACTGCGCCGCTACGAGGTACGCGCTTACCAGAAACACCGCTCTGAACTGGGGCCGGATCTTTTCAAAGGCATAAGACCCTATCATGGGAAGCGTTTTACTCAGAGGGAGAGCGATTACTTCCCGCTTCGGGGAGGCCGGCTCTTTCTGTTTTTTCAAAATAAAACTCCTTCATTAATATTATAGAGTCCGTAATCAAGAATAGCAATCAACGTTTTCCCGGCCTTCAGGCTACTTTCAAAAATTCACCAAAAACATTACACTTTTATTTTAGCTGTCAGGATAATGAATGCAGAATATCATTTTAATTTTTATAGTCTGTATAGCTCTGGCTATGTCGTTATACATCGGGATTTATACTCTCTTCCGGTGCCAGAGTACAAAAAAGAACTATTTTACGCTTCTCCAGGCAGCAA
>JAITEW010000293.1 GCA_031281855.1 Treponema sp. | reverse complement strand
CTTCGCCGATGGCAGGGTATTTATCGAAAAGTACCTCGAAAATCCCAGGCATGTAGAACTCCAGATTCTTTCCGATGGCCGGGGCGGCGTGGCGATTCTGGGTGAACGGGACTGTTCGGTACAGAAGAACCATCAGAAACTTATCGAAGAAAGCCCCTCTACCGGGGTGAGCGATTCTATGCGCCTCAAAATGGCCGAAGGAGCGGCGGGCCTTTTTAAGGAACTGAAATACCAGGGAGCCGGAACCATTGAATTTCTTGTTGAAAAGGAGAATTTTTATTTCATGGAAGTAAACGCCCGGGTCCAGGTGGAGCATCCGGTAAGCGAGGCGGTAACAGGAACGGATATCATACGCCAGCAGATCCTGGCCTGCGCCGAAAACCGTATGGAAATCGGAAGCGGCCCTCATGACATGAACGGCTGGGCCATAGAGTGCCGGATAAACGCCGCTGCTCCGGGAAAAGTCCTGCGCCTCGACGTACCCGGAGGCCCCGGGGTCCGGTTCGATTCATGCCTGTACTCAGGATGTACGGTTCCGCCCCATTATGACTCTATGGTTGCGAAACTCATTGCGCACGGAAAAAACCGGGAACACGCGCTGGCAAAGATGAACAGGGCGTTAGGAGAATTGAAGATTGAAGGCATTGCTACCAATAAAGCGCAGCAGCAATGGATCATCAACGACAAGGTGTTCCGTTCAGGAAGTTTCGGAACTTCCTATTTCGGCTCTATCGCCTGGGAGGGAGAACATGTCATCTGAAAACATGAACAGCAAAGAAGACCCGCAAGCCGGCAATTGCCCGGGCTGCGGCATCCCCGGGGACACCCGGCTTATTGAGGAAAACATAAAAACCTGCCCTGCCTGCGGCTACCATTACCGCATGGAGCCTGCCGAGCGGATCCTGTACCTTGCGGACCCCGGCAGTTTCAGCGAATTTTCCGCAAACCTCAGATCCCTGAACCCCATCGATCTCCTGGGGTACGAGGAAAAGCTTTCGGAAGCCGAAGCCAAATCCCGCATGAAAGACGCTGTGATCACCGGTACGTGTACCATAGAGGGGAAGCCCCTTATCCTGGGGCTCATGTCCTTCAATTTCATGGGAGGGTCCATGGGTTCGGTGGTAGGCGAAAAAGTGAGCCGCGCGCTCCTCAGAGGGGCGGAAGAACGGCTTCCTGTCGTCATCTACACCACCTCAGGCGGCGCCCGTATGCAGGAAGGGATCTTCTCGCTGATGCAGATGGCGAAAACATCCAGTGCTGCGGCTGAACTCGACAGAGCCGGGGTCCCTTACTTTATCGTCCTCTGCGATCCCACGACAGGGGGGGTAACCGCTTCTTTCGCCATGCTGGCGGACATCACCATTGCCGAGCCGGGGGCCCTTATCGGCTTTGCGGGCCCAAGGGTAATCGAAGGAACCATACGCCAGAGCCTCCCCAAAGGCTTCCAGCGTTCCGAATTTCAGCTTGAAAAAGGTTTTGTGGACATGATCGTCCCGCGAAAAGATCAGCGGAAGATCCTTGCACGGCTTATTGATTTTCACAAGGAACTCTGATGGAAACCAGCGCAATTGAAAAAAAACTAGGGGAATTAAAAAAACTCATCCAGGATTCTGGGGTGAATCTTTCTGAAGAACTGGAACTCCTGGAAACAAAAATCCAGTCAGCCTCAAAGACCGAAACCGCCTGGAAACGAGTAGAACTGGCCAGGCATCCTGACAGGCCCTATTCCCTGGATTATATCAGCCGTATTTTTACGGATTTTACGGAGCTCCACGGCGACAGGGCCTTTGGCGACGATCCCGCCATTATCGGAGGCCTGGCGTTTCTTGACAAAAGGCCCGTCACCGTCCTGGCCAGCCAGAAAGGCCGTACGCTCAAGGAAAACATCTACCGCAACCACGGCATGGCGAATCCCGAAGGGTACCGCAAGGCCCTGCGGCTCGCAAAAGAGGCGGAAAAATTCCACCGCCCTATTATCACGTTTGTCGATACCGCCGGGGCTTATCCCGGCATGGGCGCCGAGGAGCGGGGCATAGGCGAAGCCATAGCCAGAAACCTCAGGGAATTCAGCCAGCTTAAAACCCCTATTGTGTGCGTCATTATCGGAGAAGGCGGATCAGGCGGCGCCCTGGGGCTCTGCGTGGGCGACAAGATCTACATGCTTGAGAACGCCATTTATTCGGTTATCAGCCCCGAAGGCTGCGCGTCCATACTGCTCCGCGACGCAGGGAGGGCTAAAGACGCAGCGGCTATGCTCCGTATTACCAGCGCCGATCTCCTGAAGTTTAAGGTAATCAACGGCGTTATCCGCGAACCCCCCGGAGGAGCCCACGGGGACCCGGATTTATCGGCAGAGATTATTAAAAAAATACTGCTCAGGGATATAGCGGATCTTCAGAACCGCAACCCTTCGGTTCTGGTGCGCTACAGGAACCAGAAGATCCGCAAGATAGGCCACTGGAATGAAAGCTAGGCAACGTGACGAAATACAATGAAATGTTGCATAGAAAACATTGCTGTATTCTACGCAATACAGTTTCAGCCTGTTTCTGCTATGCTGTATAAGTGTTTTTGCGGATTTGTCCGGTCTGCGGTCTGTTGAAAGCAACGCTTCTAACAGGTACAATATCCGCTAATGGTCATTAACCCCAAATTCCAGAGGCTTACCCTTCTCACGGGCCTTGACGCGGCTGAAGCCCTTGGGCGCTGCCGGGTCATAGTCTTCGGCATCGGAGGCGTAGGGAGCTGGTGCGCCGAGGCCCTGGTCCGGTCAGGGGTGGGGAGCGTTTCCATTGTCGATTCGGACACCGTGTGCGTGACCAATATCAACCGCCAGGTCCAGGCCACAAGCAGCACTATAGGGCGGCTCAAGACCGAGGTCCTGGAAAAGCGGCTCAGGGAAATCAACCCTGACTGCGAGGTAACATCGTTCCCAAAGGTTTTCTCCCTGGAAACCGCCGGGGAATTCGGCGTCAGCGAAGCGGACTATGTCATAGACGCCATTGACAGCCTGACGAACAAGCTGGATCTCATTGAAACCGCGGCGACCGGGGGGACTACCCTCTTCTCTTCCATGGGAACAGCCCAAAAGCTGGACCCGACGCTCCTTAAAACCGCGGACATCTGGGAGACCGAAGGCTGCCCGCTGGCGCGGCTGGTACGCCAGGGCCTGCGCAAGCGGGGCTTTGAGGGGCGCTTCACGGTCGTGTACAGCAGCGAACAACTCCCGCTGCGCCGGGATATTCCCGCTACCTGCGGTTCGGCCCAATGCCTTTGCCCCCCAAGGGACCGCGGCGATCCCGGCGGCCCGGTGGAATGGTGCAGCAGCAAAAAAGTGATCAACGGCAGCGCGGTGACAGTCACCGCTGCGGCAGGGATGATCCTGGCGAGCCTCGTGATCCGGGACATCTACGCCAGGTACGCGCCGTGAGCCACCGTTTTATCCGCCGCGCCAGGGCTGACACGGTGGTGCAGAAACTCACCACCAAAGCTATCCTTGAACGGAAGCTCATCAGCGAAGGGGATCGTATCCTTATCGCCGTTTCAGGGGGCAAGGATTCCACGGTCCTCGCCTGGACCCTTTCGAGCCTGCGGCGGGTTCTCAAAATGAATTATGAACTCGAGGGCCTCCATATCTCAAGCGATTTTTGTTCATGCTGTAAAAAATCCATGCTCATTGAGCGGCTTGGTGAATGGGGCATTCCGTTCCGGGATCTTTCCGTCCCGGTCATAGGGAGGCTCAAACCGGGACGGAAGATGAACTGCTACTGGTGTTCCACCCAACGCCGGACGGAACTTCTGAAATACGCAATGGAACACAATTTCAACAAAATAGCCCTGGGCCACCACCTGGACGACATTATCGAAACCTTTTTTATGAACCTGACCGCCCAGGGGAAACTCAGCGCCATGCCCATGTTCCTTGGGTACCGCAAGTACCCTGTCAGCCTTATCCGCCCTTTGGGTTACCTTGAAGAGCGGCAGATCATCGCCTGCGCTGAAGAGAAAAACATCCTCAAGGCGGCCTGCACCTGCCCTTACGGCGTAAACTCAGGGCGCCGGGACATGCGGAAACGCATCGCCTGTTTTACCGGAGATTCAGGAGCTGTCAAGCGGCGCATCCTGGCGGCCCTTTCGTCAGGAGCCGAAGATCTGTTAACCGAGCATAAAGGAAAGCTCCAGGAATGAAACTTATCGACATCGGCGTCAACCTGACGCACCCGTCTTTTAACCGGGACCGTGAGGAGGTGATCGAAGCCGCCGCCTGCGCCGGGGTATCGCCTCTTATCATTACCGGCACAGGGGAAAAGGCAAGCAGCGAGGCCCTCCGTTTCGCGGCTGAGTATTCTGAAAAGAAACCCGGCGCCCTTTACGCCACAGCAGGGGTGCATCCCCATGAAGCGCGTTTCTGCGGTGAAAGAACCATTGAGACCCTTAGGGAACTGGCCCTCTCCTACAGGGCTCTGGCTATAGGCGAATGCGGCCTGGATTACAACCGGAATTTTTCCCCCCAGGATGTGCAGCGGAAATGGTTTGAAAAACAGATCGAGCTTGCCGCGGAACTTTCGCTTCCCCTTTTCCTCCACGAGCGGGACGCTTCGGAGGATTTTACGGCTATACTAAAAAACTGCGGCGCCAGGGTTCAGGCGAAAGTGGTTCACTGTTTTACCGGCGCCGGGGCGGAACTGGAGAAGTATCTGGACCTTGGCTGTTATATCGGCCTTACAGGTTGGATCTGCGATGAAAGGCGGGGGGGCCACCTTGAAAGCCTGGTTAAAAAAATACCTCCGGGCCGCATCATGATCGAAACCGACGCCCCTTTCATACTGCCCCGGAATCTGCCTGAAAAAGTCAGGGCCAGGCGGAACGAGCCGAAGTACCTCCCCCACATAGCCGGAACCATAGCCCGCTGCCTTGGCAGGGACCCGGAAGACTTTGCCGCAGAAACATCCGCTACAACGAGGCGGTTTTTCGGCATTCAACTATGAGTGAAAAAAAATACGAGTTAAAAATTCATTCATCGATAAAAGAGATAGATCCTGCGGACTGGAACAGCCTGCCCCCTCCCGCCGCAGTCCCTTTCCTTGACTGGGAATGGATGGCGGCCCTTGAGGAATCGGGCAGCATAGCCCCGGAGACAGGATGGTATCCCCTGCACTTCTGCCTCTGGGACCACAGGAGGCTCGTTGCTGCGGCGCCTTTTTATCTCAAAACAAACAGCGACGGCGAATATGTGTACGATTACTTTTGGGCCGAAGCCGCCGCTTCCCTGGGCCGCCCTTGGTATCCCAAACTGGTGGGAACCCTGGCCGCCACCCCGGCGGAAGGCTACCGCTTCCTTTCAGCCCCCGGGATCGACACAGGCCGGGCCGCGGCTGTCATTCTGGAAAACGCCGAAAGCTTCTGCAGGAAAAACGGCGTCTTCAGCGTGAACCTCCTTTTCGCGGACCCCATCTGGGCTGAGGCCCTTCCGTCCCTGGGCTACACAGGGTGGGAACATTCCCACTATCTCTGGGAGAATCCGGGATTCAGCAGCTTTGACGATTACCTTTCGCTGTTTTCAAAAAACCAGCGTAAGAACATCAGAAAAGAATACCGCCATCACCAGGAGCAGGGTATAATTATCAAAGTTACACCAGGCGAAGAAGCCGGGGCAGAACTCTACAGCCGCATGTTCGATCTTTTTACCATTACCAACGACAAATTCGTTCCCTGGGACGCCCGGTGGGTTAACGGGGATTTTTTCAGGATTCTCGAAAAAAGTTACCGCCACGGCACGGCCTTTGTCGAAGCCCGCAGGGAAACGGACGCCGGGGATCTCATCGCGCTGGCTTTTCTCGTCCGCAAAGGGGAAAGGATCTGGGGCCGTTACTGGGGCGCTTACGAGGATGTCCGGGACCTTCACTTCGCGGTCTGCTATTACGCGCCTATGGATTGGGCCATACAGGAAGGGATACGGTTCTTCGATCCCGGCGCCGGTTCTCCCCACAAGATACGCCGGGGGTTCAAAGCGGTAATGAACCGGAGCTGGCACAAATTTTTCGATCCCCAACTGGAAAGGCTTTTCAAAGACAATATCGCCGCAGTCAACAGGCATGAGGAAAAGAACCGCCTGGCCCTGAA
>JAITEW010000176.1 GCA_031281855.1 Treponema sp. | reverse complement strand
TTACGGTTGGATTCGCCCCAATTCCGCCTGCGCTTCCAGAATTGATAGTTAGGGTGTCAGCAGATGTCAAAGCACTTGGGTTAGTAGTGGTCCAGTTGGTCGATTCAGCCCAGTTATCGTCTGTAAATCCTGTCCATACATAATCATCCCCCCACCCCGCAGCGGCGCATAAGAGAAGTATTCCAACTATGATCCAAAATTTCTTCATCCGGTTATCCATATATAATATATCAAATACTGAAAAAAAACACGGTACGCTCTCTGTTTTAAGGAGGAATTCCGGCTTTTAATTAGTGTCTGTCCATAATGTAGACACATTATGGACAGACTACCTTAAAATTCGCATTTTCGCAGCCTGGGAACCGAAGGTTCCTTGGCGAGAAAATGCAAGGTCTGTCCGCAAAGTAACCGACTTTGTGGACAGACACTAAATATACCGGGCTTTCTAAAAAACGTCTGGCTGTTTTCGGACATGCTTTTTTTGAGTTGCCTGCAAGAGTTCCAGAAAGCCCGGATACGTAACCGCGGCGCTTTCGGCTTTGTCAATTTCAAGAGGCCCCGCGGCGCCCAGGGCCCCTACAGCCAGGGCCATCACGACACGGTGGTCTCCATGGCCGTCAGCCTTCCCGCCCGAAAGCGGAGCGTTCGGACTGTTCAGAGCGCCGCCTTTCCCATGGATAACAAGGCCGTCGGGCTTTTCTTCAATTTTAACGCCCAGCCCGGCAAGTTCCGCAGCCATTACGGCGATGCGGTCGGTTTCCTTAATCCTTACATGCGCCGCGTTCACCAGTGCGGTGTCCCCTTCTGCAAAACAGGCGGTTACGGCTATGACAGGAAGGAGGTCCGGCGTATTGTTGAGATCGAATTCGCCGCCCTTAAGAGGGCCCGACCGGGAAACCGTGAGGTTCCAACTGCCTGCGGGGTTTCCGGCGTCAGGGGTTTTTTCCCATCGCACTTTGGCGCCCATTTTTTCGAGGATGCCGCACACCGCCTTGTCCCCCTGGGTGTCATCAGGGTCGAGCCCGAGAAGGGTAACCGGCCCTCCTGAAACCGCCCCGGCGCAAAGCGGAAAGGCGGCGGAAGAAAAATCCCCCGGCGTCTTCCCGGTAACGGGTTTCCAGGCTCCGCCGCCGGGGATACGAAAATAAGAAAAATCCCTGTTGGTTTCGTAAGGGATGCCCTGGGCGTCAAGGTAAGAGAGGGTCATTTCAACATAGGGCCTTTCGTTGAGAACAGGCACGTCGATCTCGGTAACTGTTCCCGCAGGGGCCAGGGGGGAGGCAAGGAGCAGGGCCGAAAGGTACTGGCTCGTAGGGCACCGCAGCGAAACCCTGCCCCCCTTCCAGGGGCCTTGCACGGTTATAGGCGCGCAGCCGCCGGGCGCCGATTTTACCGCCGCCCCCAGGCCCGCCAGGGCGTCCAGAAGAGGCCCCGCGCTCCGTCTGCGTATTTGTTCGTCGCCATCGAATTCAACCCGCCCCTTTCCCAGCGCCGCCACAGCGAGGGCCAAAAAGAGGGTGGTGCCCGAGTTGCCTGCGTCGCAGGTAACCCCCCTGCTGCTGTCCCGGAAAAACGGGGAAGAACGGCTCAGACCCCTGACTGTCCACCGGACGAGCTTTTCCCCTTTTTCGTCCGCGCTGTTGGCGCAGGCAGGATCGGCGGATCGGTGTTCGGTTATGTCCGCGCCTAAGGCCCTGCATACAGACACGCAGGAACGAGCGTCCAAAGAATCCAGCGGGTAATCAATGACCGATGTCCCTTCGGCCAAAGCGGCGGTAAGGAGCTTCCTGATAGTATGGCTTTTTGACGCCGGGATACGGAACGTTCCTGAAAACCTGTGAGGCGTGATAAGAGCGCGCATAGGAACAGTGTAACAATCCGGGGCAGAGTGGGCAAGACAAAATGGAAACTCAGGGGGCGCCGAATGCAGATCCTTCCGGGAATCGCTCCCTGATCGCTGCCTGGATTTTCCCGTCAAGCTCCGGGGACTCCTGGATAAGGTCTCCGGCGGTGTAGAGATCCCAGGCTTTTGAATAGAAAGGGTCCGCAGGGGTCGAGGACGGCGGATTGCTGGCGGCCCCTGGGATCGCGTGGAGTTTTTCAGTTAAAACAGGGGCTTTTTCTGCAAGGAAATCCATAAAGATCCCTGCTTCTTCAGGATAGCCGCTTCCGGCGTATATACCAAGGTTCCAGGAGGAAGCGCCGAAAACAGGCTTTCCGGCATACCCGTCAGGCACAGGAAGGGCCGTAAATCCAAAGGCATCCCCTATGTTCCGCCGTAAAGTCTCAACTTCCTGGATTGGGCCAATCATAAAGGCTGCTTTGCCTCTGATAAAAGCGTCCCGTTTTTCGTCTTCATTCATGAAGAAGCTCCTGGGATGGATGACGTTTTCCTTCCCAAGGGTTTCAAGAAATTCCAGAGTCTCCCCAACCGGTTTTAGCGCAAGGGCCTGCCCTTCAGCGTCTGTCGTAAGGGCGCCTGAAGCCCAGATCCAGGAACGCAGATCCCGGTAGACGCCCTGGCTGCTGCGGCCTGCAAAGGCTATCCCGTAACGGCCCCCGGAGGGATCCGTAACCGCTTTCGCGTAAGCCAGAAATTCGCTCCGGGTTTTAGGAGGCCGGTTAAAACCCGCTTCTTTCAGCATACCGGTATTGTAAAAAAGAGGATAAAAAAAGCTGAGGAGGAAAAGGGGTTCCCCGGAATCGAGGATCCCCTTGCCGGCCAGTTCCGGGAACCACAGGGGATCCAGGGCCAGAATATCGCCCGGAAGGTCCGTACCGGGTTCTTCGCCGTCCTCAGGAGGAGTGTAATTGAAAAGCAGTTCCCGGACTTCCTCGTAAGGCCGGGTATCGAGGGCTATCTTAATATCCTGATGCAGGGCCTCGAACTCTTCGATAAGCTTTTCCAGAGTTTCCGCTTCCAGTTCGTTCTGCCACCACTGGGTAAAGACAAGGGTAGGCGCTGCGGCTTCGGCTATGACCTGTTTTCCGCAATAACGGAAAAGCCCCAGAGCCAGAACAATCAGCGCCAGAATGATGAGGAACGGATCGATGCGGGCCGCAAGCCATGCCGGTAGTTTCACTTTTGACAGCCCGGCAGCGATGTTTGAAAGAAAGCTCTTCATCAAAGACCTCGACTTTTTGGCGTTTTTGGGGTACATACTAGTATGCCCCGGTTTCTAAGAAAACTGCTGTCTGTCCGTAATCTCATCTTCAAACCCAAAGCCGGTTCTGATGAAATTGCGGAAGAAAGATGGACCGCGGATTTCAGTAAACCGAAGCACGCCCGGTTTGATATTAAATCAGAATCCTCTTATGATGCCAATCTCCAGAAATTCGGTTCCAGGCGCTGTCTTTCCCTGGGAATAAAAAAAACCAGGTGCATTGCCTGGGTTGAAGCCCCGGAATGCCGCTACAGGGATCAGATAATCGACGCCCGGGTACGGGTGGACGCCCACGGCGGTTACGCGGCGGCAGGGCTTATGTTCCGTATGGTTGATGACAAAACCTACTATTCTTTCCTGATTTCAAACAAGGGCTACTTCAGGCTGGACGTGCTCAGGAACGGCATGCCCCTTCCTCTTATCGGCTGGACGGAACTGCCGGATCAGGCTGCTGCGGAAATCGCCGCAAGCCACGCTGTGGATTTTACCATCATAGCCTACGGCAGCCATATTGTCCTCCTTGTCCGGGGCCGCTGGGTGGCGGAGATAAATGACTCTACTATTTTTGAAGGAAGCCTCTGTTTTACCGCTGCTTCGTATGATCCTTCAGGGGATTCCTTGGACGACGCCCGTCTGTCATCCCTTCTTTTTTCCCCTGTGCCTGAAAGCGGCGCCAGCCTCTATACTGCCGAAACGTTCCTGGAGTCCCTTACGGTGGATTCGCGCATCACCGAAGCGGCTGCTCTCTACGAAAAGTGGAGCGCGAGCCCTGATATTGATCCCCGGTGCCGGTTCAGGCTGGCGGAAACCTTTACCGCAATGAACCAGCACAAAGCCGCTATGCTGGAGCTTCGCAAGGCATGGGATACGCCGGGCTATAAACCGCAGCAGAAAGAGCTGCTCCTTGCAGGCCGCCTCGCACAGCAGCTCGGTCTCGCTTCAGAAGCGGAACAGTATATCAGCCAGTGTTTTCAGTCCGATGTGGATACTCCTGAAGGGAAGGAAGCGGTTACGGAAATGGCCAAGATCCTGTACGCCTGCGAACGCTACAAGGAACTCAAGGATTACTGCGCCGAAGCCGTGAAGCTCCGTCCTGATGATCCGGTGCTTATCAATTTCCGGGGGCATGCGTATTGGAGCCTCAAGGAATACAAGCACGCTGCTGCGGCCTACGACAGGGCCTTTGAGCTGGACAACGAAAACGGTCTTTTGGCGAAAAACGCGGCTAATGTCTATGAAGTTCTGGGTAAAAAAAAGGAAGCCCTTAGCCGTTATCTTGCGGCAGGCCGGGTCTTTTTGAGGGCCGGTAATTACGATGATCTGGGCCTCCTGGTTCCCAAACTCTTTTCCCTTGGCGAAGACAGCCAGGAAGCCCACGGCCTTGCGGGGAAATGGGCCTTCGGTATTGAAGACTGGAAAATGGCAGCCCGGGAATTTGAAAAAGCAGATGCCCTGAGAAAGAAAAAACGTTCCCGGGCGCCTAAGGACGCGACTATTCTCTACCTCCGGGCGCTCCTGCTTATACAGGATGGGAAACGGGCCGAGGCCCTGCCCCTTTTGGAGGAAGCGGCTTCTCTTGAAAAAGATTACCCTCTTTTCCGCTTCAAGCTTGCGGAAAACCGTTTCCTCCTGAACGACGATCCCGATGACAGCGCTCTCCGTGCGGACCTTGAAGCCGCCCTGGCCCTGGACCCCGGCGGCGGCTGGATCAACAATTTCGCAGCCCAGCTCTGCCTGCGAAAAGGCGATCTGGAATCCGCCGAAGGCTACCTTGATAACGCGGCGTCCGCCCTGGGGGATGTGCCGGCCATCAGGGTCAACAAGGCGGAGCTCCTGAGCCTCAAGGGAGAAACCGGCGAGGCCCTGAAACTCCTGGCGGTGGATAAGGCTGATGATCCTGACGGCATGATGGCGAATTGCGCCGGGAACCTCCTGGTCAGGGCCGGGCGTTACGAAGAAGCCGGCGAATACTACCGGAAGGCCCTTGAGGCGGCTCCTGATACTGTCGAGTACCTTATCAACCGCGCTTCGTGCCTTATCGAACTGGGCCTTTACGGCGAGGCCGATTCTATTTTGACCCATGCCCACAGTATTGCCCCTAGCCCTACGGTGCTGGAACTTATCAGCTATGTGGCTTCAAAAAAAGGAGAATTCAGCAGAGCCGAAGCCGCGTGCAATCAGGCCCTGGAGATGGAAAGCCGTCATGTCCCGTCCCTTCTTTCTCTGGCCTGGGTGCTCATCAATTTGGGAAAAGAGAAGGAAGCCTGGGACTGTCTTGCCCGGCTGGACGAACTGGATCTCAACAAAGGAGCCGCCGCAAAACGGGAGGAATTGAGGGCCCGGCTGGATGAACGCAGGTACACCACTGTTCCCTGCGCTTCCTGCAGCCGGAGCTGGAAGATCCTGAGGAACCCGCCGGTGGTGCAGGGGATTCGCCTTTTCGCTATGCCTCCCGAAAACCTCCCTGCCGGTTCCTGCGTTGACTGCGGTAAAACCTGGTGCATAGGCTGCGCTAAAAATCATTTAGACTCTTCAGGCCGTTTTATCTGCCCTGTATGCGGCAAACCTCTGCGGCTGGTTAAGGACGGCCTTAAAAAATTGATCTACGATTGGGCCGCAGAGAACGGCCTTGTCGGGAACGCTAAACGGAAGCGCGGCAGGCCCCGCAAAAATCCCTAGGAGCCTGTTACACTAGGAAGCATTTCCCGCAATACCGGCTTCCCCGGAAAGGCGGGCGGTAATTTCAGCCGCTATGGCCTGGGGGCTCTTGTTCTCTCCGTCAATGATGATCCGCGCCGCTGCCCGGTACCCCCTTCCCCGGCGGGTGTGGAGCTCGAAATGGGCTGCCTGGGGATTTTCTGTGTTAAGGAAAGGCGGGAGCTCCCCTTGAGCGGCCGCTGTATCCAGGATACGTTTCCAGGCTGTTTCAGGGCTGACCTCAAGGTATACCGTTGTTATTTCCGGCCTCTTGTTCAGCAGTTCCATTGCCTCAGGGTTGTCAATAAGCCCGCCGCCGGCTGCGATGACGACCCCCCCCCTGGCCCCCTGGGGGCCTTTTGTCCTTTCTATAACCGAAGCCAGCGCCTGGGCCTCAGCTTTCCTGAAGATCCCGGCCCCTTCTCTGAAAAGAGCCCTGGGAGTTTTCCCGGCGGCTTTTTCTACCAGAACATCCAGATCCGCGAATTCCCCTCCTATATGATCCGCCAGCGCCTGTCCGGCAGCGGATTTGCCGGCGTGCTTGGGCCCGGTGATAAGAATGACGCGTTCTGCTCTGTGTTCCATATCTGGACTTTACCATACAGGAATCATTAGTATTATTCTATAATAATGAATGGATTGTGGCTTCTTGTATTATTGATTGTTATCGCGGTCCTGCCTGTCATTCCTGTCTGGTTCGCTTTCAGTTCGCAAAAGCTCGGAAGCCGCCTTTTTATCCTTTCCCTTGGCGCGGGCTTACTTTCTGTTCCCATAGCCTTCTTGCTGCAAAGCCTTCTGCCCCGGTCCGGCGCCGGATTAAGCGGAACCATTATATTCGGCGTCTTTATCCGCATAGCGCTGGTTGAAGAGTTGAGCCGCATCCTGACCCTCTTGCCTCTGAGGAAGCTGGCCCGCAGCGCCGGTTCCGGCAGCGGCGCTACCCTTCCGGGCCCTTTCTCCGCTGCAGGCGCCATGACCGGGCTTGCAGCCGGCCTTGGCTTTGCGGTTGCCGAAACCGGTTTCTACGGCGCCATGTATCCCGGCGCCGCACTGCTCCGGACCTTTACCGCCGCTCCGCTCCACGGCGCCTGTGGCGCCAGGGCCGGAACCGCCCTCGCTATCGCCCCTGAATACCCCGTCCGTTCAGCGGCCCTTTTCGTCTCAGCAACGCTCATCCACGGTATGTACGACTTTTTTATTCTAAACCCCGGCTTGCCCTCATTTTTGTCAATTCCCGTCGCCCTGGCGGCCCTTGGCTCTTCCCTTCTCGATTTGCGTCATAATTTGCGTTACAACGCTTGACATAACTGGTGTAAACTCAGTATACTAAGAAAACATACGTTAACGCAGGGTAGAGCAGTTGGCAGCTCGTCGGGCTCATAACCCGGAGGTCGCAGGTTCGAGTCCTGTCCCTGCTAGATAACAAAGCCGCCCGGTCGGGCGGCTTTGTTATTGGGGAGTTTGCC
Source organism: Treponema sp. (assembly GCA_031281855.1). Lineage (GTDB taxonomy): Bacteria > Spirochaetota > Spirochaetia > Treponematales > Breznakiellaceae > JAITEW01. Next base: position 7,620 of record JAITEW010000176.1, on the reverse strand, counting down.
AAGGGCAAACTCCATAATAGTATAAGGAGTTGCAAGCTTTTTTGTTTTTCCTTTAGCGCGTTTGCCGGTTTTTAAGGGGTAAAACATGAATGGTTCAAGCAATCCGGTTCTCAGGCGGGTTTCCGCCGGTGACAGCAGTGTTCGCTATTTTGGCAAATGGGAAAAAAACGGCGGCGCCTACTGTACCAAATCCGCGTATAGCCGCTGTTATTTCACCTTTTACGGAGACTCGGTACAGGTCTACGCCCGTACCGGGGCAGATCAGGGCATTTGCGAGATCTGGCTGGACGGGGAGTTCCGGGTCTTTGCCGACTGTTACGCGGGTTCCGGGGAAGAAACCTGTATCTTTCAAACCGCCGGTATTCCGGGTAAAGCGGTACATAACCTTGCGGTAACAGCAAAAAGGGAAAAAAACGAAAAGTCGTCGGGAAACGCCCTCTCTATTGCCGGTTTTGCGGCGCTTCAGCCTGCTGATTATCCCGCTGAACTTAAACGTCTGATGAATACCGAATACGCGGCGATAAAAAGCAATCTAAAAATCTGGAAGCCCGCCGGCGAATGGCAGCCTGCTGCTTACGAAGCGCTGATGCCTCAGCATGGGGTGGTGCTGTTAAACAGCCTCGTGCGCAAGGTATACGATATGAATATCAAAAATATCAAGTACAACGCGGGGCTTCAGGGTTATTGTGAAGGGAAGCCGTCGGATTTGCTGAAAGACGAAGCCCCGGGCCCGGGCTGGAGCGGCTGGCTGCCGGGGTCCAATGAGGGGCGCATGCTTGCCGGGGCAGCAGGGGCGCTGTGCTGGGAAGAAGACCCGGAATTGCGGAAAATTGTCAACCGCATCATCGGGGATATAAAAGCCCGGATGCGGGACGACGGTTACTTCAACTATTATCCCGAAGAGCGTTCTTACGTACCGGATCATACCCTGGATGATTGGGTAGACGAGACAAAAGTACCGGATATCGACGGCATATTAAGCGAACGGAAAAACTACGACCGGGTGTTTTGGACCCGGGGTATGCTGGCGGCGATGGCTGCGGGCAACCCGGACGCCCCGGTTCTGCTACGCCGGATGTATGACTGGTTTAACAGCCAGGAAAAACATCTGACCCACATCCTTTTAGGAGGCAACGCGACTAACGGCGCCCCTGGGGGGCCTTTGGTGTATCATAGCCCTGCAGGAAAACCCGACGACATCATCACCAGTATGCGGTACTTTGATCAGGATTACTGGTTCGAAGCTTTTGCCGAAAGGCAGCCTATGGCGTTTTCCCATTATCCCGGGGAACGGCCCCACTGTTATGCCCTCCTGCCAGTTGAGGCCCTTGCAGATGAATATACCGCAACAGGGGACCCGAAATACTATAACGCCCTGATGGGCGCCTGGGATATTTACCACCGCTATTATAAACATACCGGAGGCCCGACGGCTATTTGCGAAATGGGCGGCCCCTATCCGCCGGGGACGTATTTTATCACTACAGGGCATAACGGCGAAACCTGCGGCAGCGTGTTCTGGGGATGGATAAACCAGCGCCTTGTGCAGCTCTATCCTGACGAAGAACGATATATCTCCCAGATTGAGGAGGTTATCTATAACACTCTCTGTAACTGCAGGGATCAAAAAGGGCATACCCGTTACCATATTTCCCTGCACGGAAAGAAAAACGGCGCCGCGAATGAAAATACCTGCTGCCAGGTGTCCTCGACTATGGCGATTTCTTCGATTCCCCAGTATATCTACCTGACCAACCGGGATACGGTGTTCGTTAACCTGTTCATCCCGTCGCGGTTTGAGTCCGGTTTTGGCCGGTTTACGCTGGAGACGGATTTCCCGGAATCCGGCAAGGTTACGCTGAAGGTTGAACCGGCGAAAGGAGGCAGCCGTTTTAACATCAGCCTGCGGCTGCCGGGCTGGGCTGACGGCGGGATCGCTGTACTGGTCAACGGTAAACCCGCCGGGACCGGGCTGCCCGGCAGCCGCTTTTCGTTAAACCGGCAATGGAACACAGGGGATACCGTGAGTTTTGCTATCCCCTATGGGTTCAAACCGGTGCTTTATACCGGAACCGATCAGGCAGAGGGCAATTTGCGCCGGTATACGATGATGTACGGCCCTATTCTGATGGCCCTCAAGGCCGCGGGCTGTAAGGACGCCGGAACCATCCCGCATATCCGGATGACCCCTGAGGCGCTGGCAGCTTCGCTTAAACCGGATCCCCGAAACGCCCTGCATTTTCCGGTGCCGGGAACGGATTATTCCTATATGCCCTATTGGGACGCCGGAGAAGAAGGATTTAGCTGTGTGCCGATTATCGAGGCTTAAAGCGCCTAGCGCCCGGACTGGGACCACGCCGGCCTGGTTTGGAGGCTGGCGTCCTTTTGCCGCCGGTACAGGTCAAGGGCGCCGGAACGGATAGCGCTGTTCCCGGCTATCCATTCCCCGCCTATGGCAAAGACCGGAAGATCGACGGTTTTTAAGTCAATGTCCCAGTTTTTACTGATATCCGCGAATTCCTGCCATTTACCGGTACGGAAAATATTGTAACTGTAAAAGGAAATGAAGGGCCTGTCGCTTTCCCCGGCGATGGCCTTCAGGAAGAAATCATAAAAATCCGCATCGTCATGGCAGGCTTCGCAGGGGTTGCTGAACGCGAAGTAAACCGGGAGGTAGTATTCGGTCTTCTCCGCTGACTCGCGCCGCGGCGCTGATACAAAAAAGAGCAGCGAAAGGGCAGCCGCTGCGGCAGAAAGGAGGATTTTGGCGGCACGCCTCCTGCGCCCAAGGGGCTTATCAGCCAACGGTTTTATAGGATTCACAGCCATGATCATCACTATGATACCTGGTAAGCTTACTGTCTTTCTAGCCCATCATGCACTTACATGGGTTGATCAACCGGAACTTTTTTTATATACTGGGCAAAATTGATTCAGGACCAAGCCAGGACGGGTCGTGTTTTGAATCAGGTTCGAATACTATTAAGTTGCGTTCATGAACCTTTTAATATACAGGAGATGATCCCATGAAACGGACGTATCAGCCCAGCAAAGTGAAAAGGAACCGGAAATTCGGGTTCCGGGCGCGTATGAAAACCCGCGGCGGACGGATGGTTTTGAAGCGCCGCAGGGCCAAAGGGCGGCTTAAGTTGTCGGCTTCGGACGAAAAGAAGCCCTATTAGAGTGGAGACAGGACCGGCGGAACCCAGGAACTTCCGTTTTCCTTCCAGGGAACGGTTGAAGGGAAGGGATGAGATTCGGGATGTGTTCAGCAGGCGCCAGGGGGTTTCCTGTTCAGGCGCCAGGCTGCTGATACTGAAGAACGGGCGGCCTTATAACCGGATCGCTTTTACCTTTTCCCGGAAGTTCGGAAACGCTGTTCAACGGAACCGCGCCAGGCGGGTGGGCCGGGAAGCTTACCGCCTGTTGAGGAACGAGTTGAAGCAGGGTTATGACCTGGTATTGCTGGTATATCCCGGAAAGGACGATTTTTCGTCCCGGATGGTCCAGGTCAAAGAACTTTTTGGCCGCACGGGCCTCTTCAAAAAATCGGAACGTCAGGAAATTACGTGATGGCAATCAGCCGGAGGGTTGTCCTCCTTTTGATACAGTTTTATCAATCCGCTGTTTCTCCTTTTTTTCCTCCCTGTTGCCGTTATACGCCTACGTGTTCCGCTTATGCTTATGAAGCGGTAGAGAGATACGGATGTATCCGGGGCCTTTTTTTGGCTTTAAGGCGGCTTCTCCGCTGCCATCCTTTTCACGCCGGGGGGTATGACCCGGTACCCGAGTACGTTTCAAAACCTGTTTTGGAACCTACTGCCGGAGAAGGCCGTTAAACGGCTGCTCCGGAAACAAGGAATTTAAATGGAAAAACGCACTTTATTGGCTGTTTTGCTTTCTGTTCTCGTAATGATTGGGACTTTCCTGTTCCAGGCCTGGTACTTCGGCGGGAATCAGAGCGTTCCCGCGGTTCAGAGTACAGAGGCCCCTGCAGGGGCGGTTTCGCCGTCTGCGGTTTCTCCGGCCGATGCGGGGCTCCCTGCGGTCCCGGAGGAAGCTGCCGAATCCCTCGCGGCGGTTAGGCCGGATAGTTCCGGCACAGACGAATTCCGGGCCCAGCCTCCGGTGATTATTGATACCAACCTGCTGCGTGTCGCCCTTTCCAATAAAGGGGGGGATATTGTTTCCTTCAAACTCAAGGAACACGATGACAAGGGAGAGCCTGTAGACATGATCCTGGCCGGCCAGACGGAACCCCATGCGTTTTCCGTTGCTTTCGGCAGCAGGGATGAACTCCTGGCAGGACGAATCCAGCCGGTAGACGCTTTTTTCCGGGTACGCAGGCTGGGCGAGTACGTTGTGGAGTTCTCCAGGGATTTCGTGGCTCCTTCGGGCGCTTTCACCCTTACCAAACGCTATGAATTCAGGCCTGACGAGTACCTTTTTGAGCTGGATATCACCCTTGACGGGGGTTATTCGGTAAGCAGCTTTGATTTTCAGGGCGCCGCCTATACCCTGGCTTTTGGACCCCAGATGGGCCCCAAGTTTGACAAGCTGGATCAGCGTTACGAATACCGCCACTACCTTACGTACAAAGGAAAACTCAAGACCGAAAAGGTGAACGATTCCGCCCCTACGGTGATTACCACCCAGCCTTCCTGGGCCGCCATTGCAGGGAAGTATTTCACCTTAATCGCCTTGCCTTACGTTAACCAGTACGAGCTTGCCTTTTCTACCAGGGCCGAAGCAGGGCTTCCCGCGGCTTCCAGACTTTTGATTACCAGGCCCGTTTTCCGGGGTTCACGCCTTGAGGATAAATATCAGTTTTACCTGGGGCCTAAGAACCAGGAAGTCCTTGCCGCATACGATACCGGGACCACAAGCTGGAAACTCCAGGGTACCGGGCTCATCGAAGTGGCCAACAGCCGGGGCTTCCTGGCGCCTCTGGAAAAGCTGCTGAAGTGGCTCCTTATGCTTTTCTACCGGCTTGTCCCTAATTACGGGGTAGCCATCCTCCTCCTCACCCTGCTGGTGAAGATCCTGACCTTCCCCCTTACCCGGAAGGGCTCTGAATCCACGCTGCGTATGCAGACCCTGTCGCCTAAGATCAAGGAGATCCAAGAAAAGTACAAGGACAACCCCCAAAAGATGAACGCCGAAATGGCGGAGTTCTACAAAAAGGAAGGCTACAATCCCCTTTCGGGCTGCCTCCCTATGATCATCCAGATCCCCATCTTTTTCGCCATGTACAACCTCTTCAACAGCCACTTCGATCTGCGGGGAGCCATGTTTATTCCGGGGTGGATTCCGGATCTTTCGCTTCCTGAATCGGTGTACCATTTCAACAATTTTGCCCTGCCGATTCTGGGCTGGACCGATTTGAGGCTCCTGCCCTTTATCTATGTAGGTTCCCAACTGCTCTACGGAAAGGTAACCCAGACCCCGGATCAGCAAGGGAACGCCCAGATGAAGATAATGCTTTACGCCATGCCTATTGTCTTTTTCTTCATCCTTTACGATGTGCCTTCGGGGCTGCTTCTCTACTGGATCATATCCAATATTCTGACTATGGTTCAGCAGGTGAGCATTAATAAATACCTGGCCAAGAAGAAAGCCGCAGCAGCGGAACTGGAGCCAAAACCGGTTATAGCGCCTCAGAAGAAAAAAAGGAAACGGTAGAGCCTTTTTCAAAACTCTGGTAGTTTTGAAAGAACTCTAATTTTAGTCCCCAGGAGTGGATCATGGTATACGAATTTGAAGGCCGTACTGAAAAAGAAGCAATCGACCGGGCAGCCGAGGAATTGGGGCTTCAAAAAGACGATTTTGATGTGGAAATACTGGAAACCCAGCGTTCCGGGTTGTTCAAAAAAGGGTATGTTAAAATCCAGGTTCATACCAATCAGCGTGCCGGAAAATCCGGCTCCGCGGATGATTCGGAGGATGGGGGTGAAAACGCCGAGCCCGGCGTGCCCGCAGGAAGCCAGTTCAGCCAGGCCGTATTCGGCGACCCCGAGGCCAAGAACGAATTTGAAGAAAAACTGATCGCCTTTACCGAAGGCCTCATCGAACGCATGGGCTATCCCGGCAAGGTGACGGTGCTCTTCAGGGAAGAACGGAAGATAGGCCTCAAAATCGACTCGGAACATTCGTCGATACTCATAGGCAAAAAGGGAAAGAACCTGGACGCCCTTCAGCTTTTGGCGAACATCTACGCCGGACGCCAGGGCCGGGAGGATCTGCGGATCATACTGGACAGCGAAAATTACCGCATCCGCAGGGAGGAATCCCTGGTGCGCCTGGCCTATACCGTTGCCGACAAGGTGCGGGAAAACAGAGGCTCCATACTTCTTGAACCTATGAACCCCTTTGACCGCCGCCTTATCCACACTACCCTTAACGACATTGCGGATGTCGAAACCAAGAGCGAAGGGGAAGGGCTTTACAAACAGGTCCGGGTATATTACCGGGGTTTGAAGCAGTAAGCAGGCGCCGGGTTTTGGAATAAGCTCAGGCCCTTATTTGTCTGTTTTAATATTGTATGAAAATGAGAATTGTTACCCTGGCTGCCGCCATAGCTATGGCGGGGCTGATTTTGGCAACTCCTGCTTTTGGCGCTTCCCTGGAGGAACTGCTGGAAAGCGCCCAGGTTTCGGCGCTCAAAGCAGGGGAGCGTCCTGCGGAGACCCAGTTCAGGAACCCTGTTCCCCGTCTTATCCCCAGCCACGAAGGGGTATGGCGCATTGTGGAAAATGTGCGCCAGGAACTGGACCCCGGCATCATGGTGGAAACCCTTTACCTTTACAGCAAACCTGCCGGTTCAGGCCGCCCCGAATGGACCGGCGCCGAACAGCTTGCGCTTCTCAACGAAACCCTTGCCCTGAGCAGCCTTGCGGGGCTTCAGTACTACTCGGCCAGCAGGGGGGAGATGCGCATCTTTTACGAAAGCTCCAGGGTCATCGACGGACCTTCGGACAAAAATCCCCTGCCTGATCCGGTTTACGGCGCGCTGCCTTCGGAGATCGTCGTATACGCCAGGCAGAAGGATCTTACCTTTGGGGATAATACGTACCGCTACGATTACCATGTTATCCCCGGGGCCCTGGTTTTTATCCAGCAGAACCTTACTTCCATGACTGCCGGGATCATCCCCGCTGTGGGCAGGAACAAGCTCCGTTCCGCTGTGGCAGTTATAGACGCCGGGGATTATCTCCTGGTTTACGCCGTTTCCATGGCCAGGGCCGCCGCCTTGCCGGGGCTCAGGGACCGCATCGGTAATTCTTTTGCCAACCGCGCGTCGGCGATCCTTACGTGGTTTTCCGCCCAGGCGGACAGGGCGTTTGCCAGATAAGACTATCGGAAGCCTCTGGTTTAGTGTATGCTGAATAAAATACACTAATTTGGAGGTTATATTATGGCTCAAATCGAAATCTGGGGACCCCAGTCCCGTCCGCCTTTGGGGCATTGGATTCCCCTCAGTATTCAGCATGTTTTCGCAATGTTCGGCGCTACGATCCTGGTTCCTATTCTTACAGGGCTCGACGCCGGAACCGCTCTGTTCACCGCCGGAACAGGAACCCTGATCTACATACTCCTCACAGGCGCCAAGGTTCCTGCTTT
>JAITEW010000164.1 GCA_031281855.1 Treponema sp. | reverse complement strand
CGTTTTAATCCATAAACTATTTCGATATAAGGATGCCAGTGAAACCCATAGTCTCTGGTCCAGCTTTTAAAATAGACCCAGGGATGGAGAGGCCCCCAGGACTCGTTCGGTGGAATTGTACTATGGAAATACACCGCGTTTTCCTCTATACTTAATTTCATGAATATTCTAATAATCGGCGGAGCCGGATATATCGGGAGCCATGTAGCCCGGGAATTCCTGGATCAGGGACACGAGGTAACGGTCTTTGATAACCTTTCAAGCGGTTTAAGGGAAAACCTCTTCCCGGAGGAGCGGTTTATCCACGGAACTATTCTGGATTACCCGGGCCTGGTCAGAGCCTGCCAGGGCGCGGCGGATATTACCGTAGGCGGCCAGCCGGGCAGGAAAGCTGACGCTGTAGTCTACCTTGCGGCGTTTAAGGCCGCAGGGGAATCCATGCTGAAACCGGAAAAATACTCCCTTAATAATATCAGCGGCACCGTGAATATCCTCAACGCCATGGTGGAAACAGGGGTCAAATACATGGTCTTTTCCTCCAGCGCCGCGGTGTATGGGGAGCCTGAATATCTCCCTATTGACGAACAGCATCCTGCTAATCCGGAAAATTATTACGGTTTTACTAAACTGGAAATCGAACGCATCATGGCCTGGTACGGCCGGCTCAAGGGTATGCGTTTTGCCAGCCTCAGGTATTTCAACGCCGCAGGGTACGACGTGAACGGCAGGATCGCCGGGCTTGAGCAGAACCCCGCCAACCTGATCCCGGTTATAATGGAAGCTGCCTGCGGCATCAGAAAGGAGCTGCGGATCTTCGGTGATGATTATGACACTCCTGACGGCACCTGTATCAGGGATTACATCCATGTAAGCGATCTGGCAGCGGGCCACGATGCGGCGCTGAAGTACATCAGCAAAAACGACAAGAGCGTTACCGTCAACTTAGGGAGCGAAACCGGTACTTCTGTTAAGGAGATGCTCGAAGCCGCCAGGCGGATCAGCGGACAGCCCATTCCCACCGTTATCACGGACCGCCGTCCGGGAGATCCCGCGAAACTCACAGCTTCGGCAAAACTGGCCGCCGAACTTTTAGGCTGGAAAGCCCGGTACTCGGACATAGACACCCTGATCAGGACCACATGGGACGCGTATCAGAGGCGGCTAAAGAAATAACTAAAAGGCGCGAAGAACAGGGACCGCTTATGAAAGAGAAGATACTAACGTACATCAATACCCTTGAACCTCTGGCTGTGGAGCTGGAAACGGAACTCTGCAAACGGCCCGCTCTGTCGCCCGATTCGGGGGGCGAAGGGGAACTGGACAAATGCGTCTTTCTTGAAACCTGGCTCAAGGCCCGGGGCATTACCGCCCTGGAGCGGCACGACGCCCCTGACGCCAGGGCCAAAGGCGGGGTAAGGCCGAACCTTATCGCTGTGATTCCGGGCAAGGACGAAATCCCGGGCCCCTGTTTATGGATAATGAGCCACCTGGACGTAGTCCCCCCGGGGGAGATGTCTCTCTGGAAAAGCGATCCCTGGAAAGCGGTCGTTGCCGAAGGCGGCAGCAGGCCCGACGGGACGCCTCTGGGAAAACGGATCATCGGCAGAGGAGTTGAGGATAACCAGCAGGGGCTCGTTTCTTCGGTACTGGCGGTCCTCGCCCTTAAAGCCCTGGGCGTTACCCCTTCACGGACCGTGAAGCTCCTCTTTGCAGCAGACGAAGAAAACGGAAGCGGTTACGGCATAGACTGGCTCCTTAAAAACCGGCCCGGCCTTTTCCGCAAAGACGACATGGTCATCATCCCGGACGGGGGCGATCCCCAGGGGACATCCATAGAAGTCGCCGAAAAGAACCTGCTCTGGGTCTGCTTTGCCGTCCACGGACGCCAGGCCCACGGTTCACGGCCCGATCTGGGACTCAACGCCCACCTGGCAGGAGCGGATCTCGCAGTGCGCCTCTATTACGAACTATCGGAACGTTTTTCCGGCCGCGATCCCCTGTTCGATCCCGATTACTCGACCTTCCAGCCTACCAGGAAAGAAGCCAATGTTCCCAATATCAACACCATCCCGGGAGAAGACGTGTTCTGCTATGACATGCGCATCCTTCCCAGATACCCGGTAAAGGACGTGCTCAGGGAAGTTGACCGCATCAAAGCGGACATCGAAGCCAAATACAAAGTGAAGGCAGAGTACACCCTGGCGCAGAAAATGGAATCCAAACCCACTTCCCCTGAGGCCCCTTTGGTCAGGCTTCTGTCCAAAACAGTGGAAGAAGTTTACCGGGTCAAGACAAAACCCGTCGGCATAGGCGGAGGGACGGTAGGGGCCTATCTCAGGAACCAGGGCATTGACGCCGCAGTGTGGTGCCGCATTGACGATTCCGCCCATCAGCCTAACGAATACGCGCTTCTGGAAAACATACTCGGCGACGCCAAGGTGATGGCCCTGATGATGGTTGACGGTTCAGCCGGCTAGAACCGCAGTTGCCGGCAGTGTTGATAAAACTCATTACCGCTATAGAAGATCTGCCTCCTGTCCTGGCCGCTTCGGTAAGCCCCGAAGAACGCTCTTGTGTGGAAAAACTGCGGACCCAGGGGGAACTCCCTTTCGCCGTAACCCCCCATTTCGCTTCCCTCGCAGGGCCGGAGCAGAACGACCCCATAAGGCGGCAATGCTTTCCCAATCCCGCTGAGTTCCTAAAGGATCCCTTTGCCCTTGAAGACCCTCTGGGCGAAGCCCTCTACCGGGTAACCCCCAGGCTTGTCCATCAATACCGCGACCGGTGCCTGCTTTTAGCCGGAGGCCCCTGCGCCGGGTACTGCCGCTTCTGCTTCCGCAGAGTGCGCATGAGCCGTTCCCCTTCGTTTATCAGCGCCCAGGAAATAGAACCGGTCTGCGGGTATCTCAAAAATCATGCTGAGGTGCGGGAACTGCTTGTCTCCGGCGGCGATCCCCTGACAGCGGAAGACAGCAAACTGGCCGGACTGTTCAGGGCGATCCGGGAGGCCAGGCCGGGAATACTCATCAGGATCTGCACCCGGGTTCCTATCGCCTGGCCGCAGCGGCTTACGCCTGAAACCCTGCGCCTCTTCGTGGGCTTTAAGCCTTTAAGAATGATGGTCCATATCAACCATCCCCGGGAACTGGCTGAAGAAAGCCGCCGGGTTCTTGCGGACTGCGCCGCCCGGGGCATCCCGGTGCATGTGCAGACCGTGCTCCTTAGAGGCGTCAACGATAACGCCGGAACCCTGGTCCTCCTCTTCAGGGAATGTCTGGACCTGGGACTTAGCCCCTATTACCTCTTCCAGCCCGACCTTGCTCCCGGAACCGCCCATTTCCGCCTCCCTCTGAAAGAGGGCCTCGCGCTCTACAAGGAACTCCAAACCCTTATATCCGGCCTGGGGCTCCCGGCCTACGCCGTGGACCTTCCCGGCGGGGGGAGCAAAATCCGCCTTAACGAAGGAAGCATTGCCGGGGAAACCCAAACCCCCGCAGGCAGGGCGTACCTCCTAAAGGCCCAGGACGGGAAGTTCTGGCCCTACCCCGCGGATTAGCGGGATGTTTTACCTGTTAGGGCATAAAAACGAAAAAAAATACAAAAAATGATTGACAATTCTCTAAAACCGTGGGACAATTGCCCTATTAGGCGTGAATTCATAATTTTCCGCATAAGGCTTTTACCGGAGCGCAGGTCCGGGCTAACGGGGTTTTAAAAAAGCTCTGTATATAAACCGTTTTTGGAGGTTAAAGGAGTGGAGATTTTGAAGAAATTACCGCAAATTACCGTTTT
>JAITEW010000275.1 GCA_031281855.1 Treponema sp. | reverse complement strand
CTTCGCCGCAGGCATGGCCGCCAGGGGGCTCAGGCCTGTTGTGGCTGTGTACTCAACTTTTATACAGCGGGCTGTTGACAGCGTCATCCATGACGTGTGCTTCCAGAATCTTCCTGTGGTTTTCGTTCTGGACCGGGCGGGTTTTGTCAACGACGACGGCGAAACCCACCAGGGCATGTTCGACATCAGCCTTTTCCGTTCTGTCCCGAATATCACCATCCTTGCCCCTGCGGGCAGGGAAGAGCTTATCCGTATGCTTGAGTGGGCGCTTGCGTCAGAAGGGCCTTCGCTCATCAGGTACCCAAAAGATGTCTGCCCTCCCTGGGATCCCGCTTTTTCTCTTCCTCTGGAAAAGGGCCGCGGTGTGTGGATACGCCGCAATTCCGGGACCGGTGGGGATGTCTGCATCTGTTTTACCGGAAGCCTCTGCCTCCAGGTCCTGGACGCCGCTGAACGGCTCGGGGCAATGGGCATCGATGCGGATCTCTACAACCTCCGCTTTATCAAGCCAGTTGATGAAGATTACCTCTTTGGGCTTATGAACAGTTACCGCCTTGTCGTGTTTGCCGAAGAGGGAATGCAGGCCGGGGGCTTCGGGGAATACGGCGCCGCCCTTATGCGGAACTGTTCCTGCAGGGTCCTGGTTCTGGCGGCGCCTGAAGCATTCGAGGGCCTTGGAAAACGACATGAGCTTCTCAGGGCTAACGGCCTTGACGGCGAAGGGATAGCCGCCGCCGTTTCTGCGGCGCTGGTCCGGGAGGAACAGGTCCTGATCCGGAGCGGTGCGGAGAGGGCAGGGCAGTGAGGCTTTGTATGGATCGTATGGACCTTCCCGGCGGGAGAAGTCTTGATTTTTCAGGACCCTGCCTTGTGATGGCTATCGTGAACTGTAATGGGGATTCTTTTTTTGCCCCTTCAAGGGCCCGGGACAGGGAGGCTGTGGATCGCGCTTTGGAAGCTGAAGACGCAGGGGCGGCTATTATTGATTTCGGCGGCGAATCCACCAGGCCCGGCGCGGAGTATGTGGACAGTGAAGAAGAACTCCGCCGGGTGATCCCGGTAATCGAGGCCTTCAGGAAGAAGTCTTCCCTGCCTGTTTCGGTTGATACCCGTAAGGCCGCTGTGGCCAGGGCGGCTCTGGAAGCAGGGGCGGACATTATCAACGATATTTCAGCATTAGGGGACGATCCCATGATGCTGCCTCTTTGCGCCGAACGAGGCGCCGCTGCGGTGCTTATGCACATGAAAGGAACCCCCCGGGATATGCAGAAAGCCCCTATGTATGACGACGCTTCTGCGGAAGTAGGGGAATACCTTCTTTCCGTTGTGCAGCAGGCGCTTGACAGAGGGGTGCGTAAGGACCGGATCATCCTGGACCCCGGGATCGGCTTTGGAAAGAGGACGGAAGACAACCTTGCTCTTATAAATCGGCTTGCGGAAATTCGCAGGAGCGGCTATCCTGTACTGGTAGGCCTTTCACGCAAGACGTTTATCGGTGATGTTACAGGACAGGGGGTGGCCGGCAGGCTCGCAGGGACCCTGGCCGCCAACGCCGCGGCAGTTATGAACGGCGCGGATATCATCAGGGTTCACGATGTGAAGGAACATGTAGATTTGGTAAAAGTCCTTTACGCAATCGCAGAGGCAGGTAACTAGGGAATGGATTGGTTTCAGCGTTTTACCCTGGTCTACGATCTCGTCCGTCCTATTGTGGATGTGGCGATTCTCGCCTTTCTTCTGTACAAAGCCTATGAACTCCTGGTAAGAACCCAGGCGATGCAGTTGGTAAAAGGCGCCGGGGTCCTGGCCCTGGTGTACGGCATCGCGGTACTCTTCAAACTTTCAACGCTCCAGTGGATACTCAATATCCTGGCCCCAGGGCTTTTTGTCGCTATAGCCATTGTTTTCCAGCCTGAACTGCGGAAGATAATCTTACGCATGGGCCAGGGGGAATTTTTCCGGCCTGACAGGAAGCCCCGGCTTGGGCAGCTTGAGGCTGTTGTTACTGCGGCGGAAATCCTTTCCCGCGAGAAACGGGGCATGCTGGTGGTTTTTCCCAAGCGGATCAATATACGGAATGTCATCGAAACCGGAACCAGGCTGAACGCGGATATTTCCTCAAGCCTTATTGTGACGGTTTTTGAATTTGACACGCCACTGCACGACGGGGCTATGATCATCCAGGGGGGCCGCATTCTGGCAGCAGGCTGTTTCCTCCCGTTATCGGAACAGCAGGATATACGGAAGAGCTTCGGCACCAGGCACCGGGCTTCCCTGGGTATGTCCGAACAGTCCGACGCTGTTATCCTGGTGGTGTCGGAAGAAACCGGGGCCATCAGCCTTGCTTACGACGCAAAGCTCTACTACGACCTTTCCCCCCTTGAAGTGACCCGGAAACTCAGGGAGCTTTTGGATCCCGGGGCCCGGAAAGGCGATCCCGACGCCGCCCTGCCGGAAGTAGCGGCTGACGCTGATATTGGGGAGAAGCATTTCAGCGCAGTTTCCCATAATAAGGACGCCTTTGTTGAACGTTAGAAAGATCCTCGCCAAGGCAGTTGAGAACTGGCCTGCCAAGGTGCTCTCTGTAGCGCTGGCTATCATTATCTTTGTTTTCCACCGCATGAGCACCATGGAAGAGCGTTTTTTTTCGACGCCTCTGAACATCGAAGCCGGGGAAAACCTCACTCCCTCAAGCTCCTATCCCCGTATGATCCGGGTCACTCTCAGAGGCGATGCCAACAGCATCTTCCCGATCCTGGAAGACGACATCGAGACCTATATCGACCTGGATAAATACGACAGCCCCGGGGATTCCCGGGCTGCGGTGCAGATACGGAAAAAAGGGACCGCCCTGGGAGTGGAGCCGCTGGAGATAAGCGTGGACCCTATGGAGATCTCAATCTCTCTGGATCATAAGGTCAGCAAATTCGTGCCCCTGACAGCGAGCCTCAGGGGTACCGTGGAACCAGGCTACGTGCTGGCTTCCCATTCCCTCAACCCCACGCAGGTGATCCTCGACGGCCCCTCGGGGCTCATCGGCAACATTTCGGAGCTTTACACGGATTTTATCGATCTTGACGGCAGGAACCGGGACTTTACGGTGATGGTGAATATCCTCAACCGGGACCCTTTGCTGGTGATACGCGGCAACGGGGTCACTGAATTCCACGGTTTCATTTCCCGTATCATACCGGTCCGGAACATCACCGACATACCCATACGGATGGCGAACCTGGACCCGGATTTTTCCGGCGAGCTTGACATACGGGCCGGGAGCGTCCACCTTGAAGGCGGGAGCCAGGAAGAGCTTGACCGTTTTAACCCGCCTGTCAATTTCCTTTCAGTGGACTGTTCCGAAATAAACCGTCCGGGCGCCTACACGCTGCCGGTGGCAGCCGCAGGGGTTCCTTCCAATCTGACCCTGAAAGTGGAACCCCGGCAAGTGGCTATCCTGGTCAGCGCCAGGGAGGATGATCTATGATTTCCGGAATCGGGGTTGATGTGGTCCATGTGAGCCGTATGGAACGCTGGAGGAAAACCCGGGGCCTTTTGGAACGTTATTTCCACCCCCAGGAGCTTTCCGACGCCCTTTCCCGCGGCAGCGGCGCCGACCTTTCCCTTGCAGCGCGGTTTGCGGCGAAAGAAGCTTTCGGCAAAGCCCTGGGAACAGGACTTGCAGGCATTGTACTCAAGGACGTTATGGTGAAGAACCGCCATAACGGCCTGCCTGAAATCAAAGTTTTCGGCACCGCCCTGGAAGCGTTAAAAAAAAGCGGCTGCAGCAGGATACATCTTTCTCTTACCCATGAGCGCGATAATGCCATAGCTATGGTGGTAATTGAAAATGAAAATTGAGGAACGGGCGAAGGTATCATTCCAGTCGAAAGAAGAGTACGCCTGTCCGGTATGCGAAACTGTTTTCCACCGTGAAGAGCTGCTTTCCGGCAGCGGCCGCCTTATTGCCGGGGCCCTTACGGATGAACTGCACCGCCTTTACGAGCCTTCAGCCAAATACGGCGAAGTTTACCCCCTGATTTACCAGGCTACTGTGTGCCCTGAATGCTGGTTCGCCGCTATCGACAAGGACTTCAGCTCCCTTCCGGAACAGGGCAGGGAAAAGGCCGCTGAGGACCGGGATAAGCGGATTGCCGACACGAGCCTTATTTTCAAGGGCCTGAATTTCCATAACCCCAAGGACCTCGAATCAGGAGCCGCTTCGCAGTACCTGGTCGTCAGGTGCTATGATTTTTTTCCCAAAGAGTTTTCGCCTACTATCAAACAGGGCATTGCCGCCCTCCGGGCCGGCTGGCTTCTGGAAGATCTGGACCGGAAAACCCCTGGGCAGCATTATGACTGGCTGGCGATGCTTTTTAAGAAGAAGGCTATGTTTTTATATGATGACGCAATACGAAAGGAGCAGTCAGGGAAGGAAACCCTTTCGGGGATCAAGATCTTCGGCCCTGATACGGACAAAAATTACGCCTACGAAGGCGCCCTGTACCTTTCGGCGCTGCTTACGTTCAAATACGGTTTTCTGGACAACCCCGGGCTCAGGGCCCCTGCGTTAGACGAAGCCAAGCGGACTATTGCGAAAATTTTCGGCATCGGCAAATCTTCAAAAAGCAAGCCCGGCCCCCTTCTGGAGCATGCCCGGAGCCTTTACGACAAGATCTCCAAAGAACTGAACGAAGCTGATGCTTAAAGGATTGCGCAATATACGGCTGCTGATTTCTTATGACGGTACGGATTTTTCCGGGTGGCAGAGGCAGGCCGGGAACAGGACCGTACAGGGGGAGATCGAAGCGGCTCTTGAAAAACTGCACAGCGAAAAAGTGGGCCTCACGGGATCGGGCCGCACCGATGCCGGGGTTCACGCAGCGGGCCAGACCGCCAACTTTTACAGTTCCATTAAGAACATAGAGGCATCCAGTTTTGTTCCGGCCTTAAACGGCCTTCTTCCCAGGGATATACGGATCCTCAAAGCCCTGGAAGCCCGTCCTGATTTCCATTCCCGTTTCGACGCCAAGTCCCGCACTTACCGTTATGTTATAATCTGCGGCAGCGCGCTTCCCTGGGAACTCAGGTACTCCTGGCAGATCTGGCGCCGTCCGCGCGTAGATTTCCTCAACACCTGCGCTTCGCTGCTCCTGGGAGAAACGGACTGCACCGTTTTTGCAGGAACCGGGGACAAGAGCGCGTCCCGGAACCGTTATATTTCCAACGCCGTCTTTTTTATTGAACAGAACAAACTGGTTTTCGAGATCACCGCAAACGCCTTTCTGTGGAAAATGGTCCGCTCCATTACCGGCACCCTGCTTCGTTGGGAGGAAAAAAACCTCGCCCCTGAAACCCTTGGGGATGTTATCGCTTCCGGCAGCCGCCGCCTCGCGGGCCCTACTGCGCCGCCTAACGGGCTTTTCCTCTGGAAGATTGATTATTACCGGGAATAAAGGGTTCCGCCTCTTAGTCCCAATCGAAACTGACTCTTACATCAGACCCCGGAGGTATAATAACCGGGGCGTTGTCCCCTGCAGGTGCGCCGGAACCGCTTCCGGGCGGAGGGGCAGGCGTCAGAAGCTCCGCAGCAGCCTCAAAGGGGGTGATAACGGTGTTATTGGTTTCGTTGACATAGCTCACTCCGCCTGCTGCCACCGAAACGCCCCTTCCGTTGGCACTGGCGTATTGAACCCGCCCTTCATCTACCCGCAGGTTTTCGGTATCGAATTCAAAAGAAGTTCCCCGGACCGACGCTGTGGCTGTCGGGCTCCTGACGGTAAAATCGCTTCTTCCCCCTGCAGGAGGATTCACCTGGGCCCTGATCTTTCCTGTTTGAAGATACAGGCCTACCCGCTCATCGTTTTGGTTTTGGATAATTTCTTCCAGGCTTAACCGGGTTACAGGCTGTACAACGATGACCGAGTTCCCTGCCAAAATTACGGCGGTACTTTTAAATCCCGTAGAGATAACCGTATTGTTTGCTATTTTGTCTCCTGCAGCCGCTTTTGCCCAAAGCGAAGAACCGGGACTTTTGATTTCCACAGTCCCGCTTACTTCCCTGAAAGACGCCGTCTCCTGAGCGTAGACATTCGGGGCAAAAAAGAGAATCCCGCTTAACACAAGGACCGGTACGATTTGTTTTTGATAATTTTTTTTATAGTTCATGATGCCTCCTAAAACGAAAGAGTTGTTTCCAGTGAAACGCGCCACCTTAGGGAGGCGTCTGTCGCAAAGGATTTCCCCAATTGGGGAAAGAAAGCGCCGCCGCCTAAGATAAAGGAAATATCCGAAACCGGCGCCCAGTTAAGGCTGCCGTAGACTTCGCCCCCAAGCAGAGGCGAAAGGGAAGTCTTGTCAAGCTCTGAATCGCCGTACGTGTGGGTATCGGTCCTGAAAAAATAGGCCGCCGAAACTTCAGCCGAAAGGGATTGGTGAAGCCTCGCGTTATACGCTCCTTCTACAAGCGCAAGGCCCGAAAGTTTGGGCCGCAGCACCTTCCCCTGGCCTATGGTGTTTATAGAGAGAAAAGCCCTCGCAGTACTGCCCCGGGCCCCGGATGACAAAGCCGCGTTCAGAGACAGCCGGTCGTTCAGCGCCCCCGGAGGAAGCCATGCCGCTCCGCCTGAGAACGCGAAACAGAGGCCCGGATCCAGGCCGGTTTCCTCTGTTATTCCCAGAAGGGCCTTCAATTCGGCGTTAAAATAATTCAAAAAAGGCAGCGTAAATTTGGCCGATGCGTACTGGGAATGGATTTTCACGCCTCCGTCAATTTCATCGGCCGGCAGCAGATCCTCAGGGTCGTTCAGATCAAACTGCCCCGTAAGGCCCAGGTTGAGTATGCCTTCGGTATCGAAGAGATCGGGGATTTCCCAGGCCAGCGAAAAAACCAGCCGCCTGGAAGCGAAATAGACATCTTGGTCACTATAATCATCGTAGTCCCCGGGGCTCATAGTGATGTAAGCGGTCTTTTTGTATAAAAGGCCGGTGTAAAAAGCCCCTGCTGAAAGGCGGGTGTTCCCCAGCCCGGCATTGAAAGCGATGCCGTCAAAAAGTCCGTTCATCACCATATTGAGCGGGTCCCGGTACGACAGGCGTCCGGCCTCAAGGCTCATGCCGGAACCGAAACGGTAGGAGGCTTCAAAGCGGTACACTTCCGGAACCGCTTTCCATTCACTGTCTGAATATACTGCGGATATTCCTCCTGAAAGGTACAGGTCCCCCTGGGTTCCCAGAGGGGCCGAGAACCAGGGGACGGCGCTTCCGGTATAGTCAAAATTCCCGTAAGGTTTATCGCCGTTGGATAATACCAGCAGGGAACGGAGCGTCAGGCCGTAATCCTGGGAAAACGCCGTCCAGGCGCAGAGCAGCGCAGCCGCGATAGAGAGAAAAAGTTTTTTGTTCATCCGCCGCTTCCTCCGTCCAGCAGGGTAATCTCAACCCGGCGGTTCAGGGCCTGTCCCGCCTCAGTGGCAGGATCGCCCAGAGGCTGTTCCGCCCCGTAGCCCAGGACGGTAATTTCGTTCTGCTTCCGGCAGCCAAGGCTGACAAGGTAGTCCGCCACCGCCCGGGCCCGGTCTTCGGAGATCTTCATACGGCCTTCTGCGGAACCCGCCAGGGCCGTATGCCCGCCGACGAGGATTCTGCGGTCCGGGAATTCGTTCAAAATAACAGCGATGTTTTGGAGCTTCCGTTTCTCCGCCTCCATCAATTCCGTTGAATCCGGGAGGAACTGAATATTATTCAGGCTGATGGTAATGCCTTGGTCGGTAGCCCGGACATCCGTATCGGTTACGCTCTTTTCCGTCAGTTCCGTGTTGATGATCCCTATGATGCGTTCCCGTTCTTCCCATAACGGTATTTTTGCCGGCGTTTCGATTACCGGAATTTCAGGCTCCCTCTCTGCCGCCGCTGCCTGCAGGACCGGCGTATCCCCGGCATATTCAAGGACCCGGCTCAGAATCCGCAAAAGCCGTTCCCCGGATACCGTCATGGTGGAATAAGCGCGGCCCTGTATGATCTTCCGGTACGCCAGTTCCCGGTAACCGTACCGGGGGCCGGGAAACAGGGTATACATAAGGCCGCCCTTAATATTGAACGTTTTCATAATGAGGAAAGAAACGCCCCCAAGGGTAACAGGCGTTTCAGCCGCCGCTTTTTTGGGGACCCACTTGTTGTCCGCGGCAAAACGGTACGCGCCCTCCGCGGAATCTTCCGGCAGCGCCGTTCCCGCAGCGTTGAGGATGAGCCACGCCGCGTCGCCGTAAGTCACCGTTTGAAGGCCCAGAACCCGCTCCAGTTCCGCCGCTGTCTGCGCAGCCGCTCTCTGGGCTGAGAACAGGGCGGCGGAAAGGACCAGAAGGGCGAAGAAGGTTTTTTTCATTTACTGCTCCGACGGAGGCGGCGGAGGCGGGGATGTCTGCCAGGACAGTACCGGGTAGGGGTAGCCGGTACTGGTAAGGAACTTCCAATCGCCGGTTCCGGAGGTGAAGTCCCAATCGAGATGGTCGTCGTTATATACGTCTGACGTTGGCTCCTGCTCCATAAAGTTCTCTTTGGCATAGTTGGTATCACCGCATAAATCTAAATAATCTTCGTAATCCGGGCCATCCACTAACGAA
>JAITEW010000045.1 GCA_031281855.1 Treponema sp. | reverse complement strand
GGCACCGGAGACGATCTCCTGAAAGACAACGTGAAATTTAAAGCCGAAATGGAAAAAACCGCTTTTGACTATACCTACGAGGAATGGCCGGGCGGCCACGACTGGTATTTTTTCAACGAGGCGCTGAAAAAAGCCCTGCAAGCCTGGTATTCATACGAGAGATAAAGCGAGAGGTAAAGCAGGATGGCGGTTATCACAGTTGTTGGTTCCGGGATGATGGGTTCGGCAATGAGTTACCCCGCAAGGGACAACGGCCACGAAGTGCGCCTGGCAGGGACCCCTCTGGACCGGGAGATAATCGCCGAAGCTGAAAAAACAGGGTTCCACAAAAACCTCAAACGCAGGCTTCCTGATGGGATAAAGTACTTTCAGATTGAAGATCTGGAAAAGGCCCTTGAAGGCGCGGATCTCCTTATCGGCGGTGTGAGCAGCTTCGGGGTTGACTGGTTTTCAGAAACCATACTGCCCGTGATCCCCGAAAGCCTGCCGGTGCTTTCTATTACCAAAGGCATGTGGGAAACCCCGGAAGGGGATCTTATTTCCTATCCCAGGCTCTACCAGTCAAGGCTGGGGAACAAAAAGCTTTCCCTCAACGCCGTCGGCGGCCCCTGTACCAGCTACGAACTGGCGGATCGCGATCCCACGGGGATCTGTTTCTGCGGCGGCGACATCGCCCTTTTGCGGAAATTCAAGTCCTGGTTTGAAACTTCTTATTATCATATCAGCCTTTCCACCGACGTAACCGGCGTGGAATGTGCGGTGGCTATGAAAAACGCCTACGCCCTGGCGGTGAGCCTGGCAGTGGGCCTTGCTGAAAAGCGGGAAAACGAAACAGGAAAAGTCCACTACAACTCCCAGGCCTGCCTCTTCGGCCAGAGCGTCAGGGAGATGCGCCGTATCCTGGCCCTTTGCGGCGGCTTGGACGAAAACATCGTCTTCGGCGCAGGGGACCTTTACGTCACGATTTTCGGCGGCCGTACCAGGCTCATAGGCACCCTTCTGGGAAGGGGCCTTTCCTTTGACAAGGCCATGGAGGCGCTCAAAGGGGTAACCCTGGAATCGGTGGTCATCGCCAAACGCACCGCCAGCGCCATACGCAAACAGATCGCCCGGCGCAAGGCCAGGGCTGAGGATTTCCCCCTGCTGCTGCACATCGACGACATCATCTCCCGCAACGCGCCGGTGGATATACCCTGGGAGAAGTTTGAGTCCGAAACGGTGGATCATTTGAAGGATATGCTGTAATATTATCAGGAAGGAGAATACCATGGCATTTCCCAGAACGACTGTAGCGGGGGTTTCCCTGCCGAGATTGTTGATAGGATCCAACTGGATGTTCGGCTGGAGTCATACAGGGCACGCATCGGATGAATTTATTAAAAATCATCATTCTACTGTCGATTCGACGCTTACGGTGCTTAACGCTTTCCTTGAATACGGTATAGACGCCTGGATGGCGCCTTTTTCTTCGGCTCCTGAGTGCCTGGACAAGATAAAACGGGTACAGGACAAGATAGGGAAAAAATTGATCCTCATCGACACCCCTATTATCAATGTAAACGACAACGAAGCAGCCAGGAAAGAAACCAAGGCCATATTCAAGACCAGCGCGGAAATCGGTTCCACATTCTGCTTGATACACCATTCCTGCTGCGAACAACTGGTGAACAAAAACAAAAGGACCATAGAACGGCTTCCGGACTACACGGACATGATCCGGGAGTGCGGCCTCATACCGGGGCTTTCCGCCCACATGCCCGAGATAATCCAGTACACAGACCTCAACGGCTATGACGTGGAAACCTACATACAGATCCTGAACTGTCTGGGATTCCTGATGCAGATAGAGATTGAATCGGTGATACGGATCATCCATGAAGCGAAGAAACCGGTGATGACCATAAAGCCCATGGCCGCTGGGAGGACCACTCCTTACGTAGGGCTTACGTTCAACTGGAATATTATCCGTCCTATCGACATGATCACCGTAGGCTGCATCCATGAGAAGGAAGTTCACGAGGATGTGGAGATATCCCTTGCTGCCCTGGAAAAGAGGCTGCCCAACCTGGAAGGCCGGAACAGTCCGGGGAAAACCAGTATTATTAAGTGAGGATTTTATGAACGATGCTGCAGCTTTTTACACGTTCTCCAATGGCGTAAAAATCCCTTCTATCGGTTTTGGCACCTGGCAAACCCCTGACGGCGATGTGTGCGTCTCGTCCGTAAAGGCCGCCATTGGCGCAGGTTACCGCCATATCGACACCGCAGCCGCTTACGGCAACGAAGAAAGCGTCGGCGCCGCAATCAGCCAGGCAGGCGTTCCAAGAAAGGAACTTTTCATCACCACTAAGCTCTGGAATCAGGATCACGGGTATGAAGCTACCCTCAAGGCTTTTGAGTCCAGTATGAAAAAACTCGGCCTTGATTATCTTGATCTTTATCTTATCCACTGGCCCAACCCGGTAAAATTCAGGGATAACTGGCAGGAAGCCAATGCCGGCACCTGGAAGGCCTTTGAGGAACTCTACAAAGCCGGGCGCGTCCGCTCCATCGGGATCAGCAATTTTCATAAGCGCCATATTGAACCCCTGTTAAAGACAGCTTCCGTCGCGCCTATGGTAAACCAAATACGGCTTTGCCCCGGGGACACGCAGGACGAGGTTGTGGAATATTGCCGTAAGCGGAACATGGTTTTGGAGGCCTACAGCCCTCTGGGCATCGGCAAAATTTTTGATGTCCCTGAGATGAAGGTTCTTGCGGAAAAGTACGGTAAATCTATCGCGCAAATTTGTATCCGCTGGAGCCTGCAAATGGGCTTTCTGCCTCTGCCTAAATCGGTAACGCCGCAGCGCATCAGGGAAAACCTCGATGTATTCGGTTTCAAGCTTGCTGAGGACGATGTTAAGCTGATTGCGGGGCTTAAAGGCTGCGTAGGGTATTCCTCGGATCCTGACACAACTAGTTTTTAATCGAGCAATACGCTGCGGTCCTACAAAACCGTCCGGTAGATGCCCCGGACTACCGCCTCCATACTCATACCGTAATACAGGTAGCCGTAAACTGCCGCTGCGGCCAGGACCCGGCGGCCGTAGTCGCGGGTTTCATCGAATTCGATGGTTTCAAGAAAGAGGTCTTCCGCCAAGCCCCCGGTGTTGTTGTCAGCCGCCAGCCAGCGCCTGATGCGGCCCAGGCCGCCGTTATAGGCGATAAGGGCCAGCATGGGGCTTTCCAGTTGATCGGTAAGGTATCTGAGGTAATAAGCGCCGATCCGGGCGTTGACTTCCGGGTTTTTCAAATCAATGCCGTCTTCGGAGCGGTAATCCGGACCTCCCTGCCGGGCTATGCGGCCCGCCATATCCAGGGCAGTAGGCGCCATGAGCTGGGTTAGGCCCACAGCGCCGGAACGGGATACCGCATCGGGCATAAAAGAACTTTCCGTCCTGACCAGGCCGAACAGAAGCCCGGCGCTTATGCCCGCGTCCCGGGCGTTTTTTTCAATGAGTTCCTGAAAATGCCTGGGATAAAAAAGGAGAAGATCATCCCTGGTAACAGTATAATCCTCACGGGCCATATAACGGGCCGCAAGGTTGATGGATTCATCCCTGCTTCCCTGGCCGCCTAAGTTTTTTGCCAGAACCCTCAAATCGGAAATAGAGAGGTTTTGTTCCTGTTCCCTGATATACGGCGCAGCCAGAGCAGGGGCGTTAAATTCAAAAAACCCCAGAAGAAAATCCATCAGCCCCTGAGTCGCGGGACTGCCGGAAGTATCCGCATCAGGGCCCCCGGAGTTTTCACCGGCAGGACTTTCACCGGCAGGTACGAGGGAAATCCCCAGTTTCGAGGCGCTCATAACCCGGTAATACATAGAAGCGTTCCCTGCTTCAAAGGCTGTTTTGAAAAAATCCTCCGCTGTCCGGCGGGTTTCGAGGAACCCTTCCTGAACCGCTCTGCCTAAAATCCAGGCGTACTGGGCCGCTGCGCCGGTACGGGACAGATCCATGGCGTCGAAAACCCCCAGCATTGTTTTCCATTGCCTGGCGCTTACCAGCCGCCGGGACAGGCGATCCATGACATCGTCGAAGTAAGAGGCCTGGGACATACGGGGCAGCCAGGATTTTACCAGATCCGCCGCCGCTTCCAGAGCGGAAACCCCGTTCCCGGCAGATGGTTCCGGCAGCTCGGCCAGGACATTCATCAGAATATACCAGATACAGGCGTCGGCCTGGAGGGAGTCCGGCGCGGCGTCCAGGGCGCGCTCAAAAAATTCGCTTGACTTGAGGTACTGTTCATCCTGCCGCGCTATCCTTCCGGCAAAGTAAAGGAAGCGGTACTTAAGGAGCCGGGTTTCGCCGGGGTCCTCTTTTCCGGCTTCGGCCTTTCCGGGGTTTTCAAAAAGCGCCGCGCATTCGGAAAAGAAGGCGAGCCCTTCTTTACGGGCCTCCGGGGTAAACTGAAAACACCTGCCCAGGTCGGTAATGAGCTCGGGATAGCGAAAGAACAGTTCCTTCTCTGTTTCAAGAACCTGCCGGAAAAAAGAAAGCCCCTGGCCGAAGGCCGAGCGGGCAGTAGCGGCTCTCCCAAAAAGAGCCGCAGTCTCGCTTTCGCTGAACAATCCGGGATCCAGGCGTTCCAGTTCAGCGAAGATCCACCGCCGCTCTTCCGTGACAGGAAGGGAAAAAAAGAAGTTTTTGATACTTACCCAGGCGGTTTCATCCGGCGCCTTCCGGGCTTTCCGTTCAGCCAGAAATGGGAGGATGCGGTCCCATAGCGCCGGGACCGGATCGCCCCCCTGGCCGGCCGGAGTCCCCGGGGAGCCGTACAGTTTCGGCACATCGGCAAAACGGCCCAGACGGTAGAGGCACGCGGCCCTGAGGGTGATGAGGGGCGCTTCCTGCCCTTTGCTCCGGTTTCCAAGCCGCGAGAGGGCTTCCCGGGCAAGGGCCGTTTCCCCGGCTTCCAGCACCGGCAGGATGAGTTCCAGGGCCGCTTTGCCGCGTATAACAGAAGAAGGGCTTTCCAGGGCCAGGATAAAGAGAAGCCCCGCCCTGGGGACAGCCCGAGGTTCCGGGTTTTCCTGTTCCGGTCCTTTCAGAATAAGGCCGGCATAAAAAGGCGCCTCCGGGTGGATACGGGTCAGGGATTTGAGCCGCAAAAGGGCGGCCCTGTAGTCCGAAGGGAGTTCGGCTTCAAGGATGAAGGCAGCGTCTCCGGCTTTAAGCTTTTCCGCAGCTTCCTCGCGGGAGACGCCCAGAATTTCCTGAGCCGCCCCGCAGGAGCCGCATATCAGCAGCAGGAAACAAAGGGAAAAGGGGAATCTGTTCCCAAACAGAGGCTAATTCCTGGGAGGGATACGGATCGTAGTCCCTGAGATGATCAGATCCGGATTGCGGATGTTATTGAACCGCGCAATACGGGGATAAAGCCAGGGATTCCGGTAAAAGGCCTCCGAGATGTCCCAGAGGGTATCGCCCCAGCGTATCCTGTAGGAGGCCCCTTCTCTTGGTATAGTTGTAGGCGCCTTGTAGGAAGCCACCGGAGGAACGGGCCTGGTCCGCCTGCTTGCCGCCGCCGCAGGAACCGGCGCCGGGGTTTCAGGGGCCTCGATGACCGGCGGCGGAGCCGTCTGAGCCGGCGGGGCTGCCTGGGCCGGCGCCGCGGGCTGGGCGGCCGGCTGCTGCGGTTCCGGTTCAGGAGGAAGCTGGGGGGCTTCCGCCGGGGTTTCGACAGGGGCTTCTTTCGCCGGAACTTCCGCGGCCGGAACGGGCCGGAACGGCTGGGATGCCTGGGGGCTTCTCCCGCTTAGGGCCAGGGGGTTCCCTTTGAAAAGGAAAAGCCAGATCGCGAGGCAAAGGGCGATAAGGACCAGCCCCGCAAGGATGACGATAAGCCACGGGAATTTCCGGCTTTTTTCTTCCCTGATGGTTTTTGCTTTTTCGTAAAGCCCTGTAGGAGGCGGTTCGTTCTGCTCAAGCTCAAAATCGGGAATCTCGTATTCCCTGTTGTCTTCGTCCAGGGACTTTAGGGACACGTTCAGGTAGTGATGCTCGCCATGGGAAGTGGAATCAAGATCGATAGCGTCTGCGGCAATCGTCCCTTCCTTGGTGGAAGTGATGATCATCTCAATAGAAGGCTCTCCCTTGGGCCGGGGTTTGATATTCTCCACTACCAGGCTGCCGACATAGAGGGCGTCGGCCATCGTTTTGGTAAAACTTCTATAGAGATCGATTTGAACGCTACGCTGCTTGTCATGGACAGTAGTGAGGATCAGGCGTTTTTTTACCGCGGAATTTTCCTCCACAATGGAATAGAATTCCCCGTTTGCGATTTTTA
>JAITEW010000253.1 GCA_031281855.1 Treponema sp. | reverse complement strand
ATCCTGTTCCCAAAGAGGATGCGGTTTATCCTGAACAGCAGGGGCTGGGAAATAGTATCGATAACACGCCAGAAGGCGCTGTAAACATTCCGGTTTGTCAGGTACGCTGTGAGCCGCAGTATCAGAATAAGTATGAAAAAACCCAGTATAAAGGAAACTGCCGACCAGAGGGCCTGGAGGAACATAGCCAGGATGATCCCAATGCTGATAGTCCCGTAACGCGCCAAAATGGCGAAGGTCCTGTTTGCCACTGAGAGCACTGCCAGCGCGGCAACAGGCGACAGATCCAGGTAGCCTATGCGGAGTACCGGGAAGCGGCGGAACCAGTTCAGGTAAGGATCGGTGATCCGGCTTAAAACATCAATAGCCCGGCTGTAGCTGATCCCGCTGAACCAGGTGAGGAGGATCCGCACCAGGAGGATCAGCATATAAACCGAAGTAAAGGTACTCAGAACAACCATTAACATACGCAGCATATCAGGCCCCCCAGGCTTCCGCCACCGCGGCGCAGCGGGAAAGATCGCCCAGAGACGCGCTGCCGCTTATCCCCATGGCGGTACGGATCACGGTTTCCCTCATGCGGCCGTTTTCCGAGGAGCCCTGGAAAACAGGAACATGGATCAAAAGGGAACAGGGCCCCGGATTCAGGCGGACGTAGTCCAGCAGCGGGAGAAGGGCTTCTTCCTTTTCCGCCGCCTCTGAAAGGAGCCGTATGTGGAGTTCCCGGTACCGGGCCTCTTCCTTTTCAGCGCTCTCTTTTTCCGCCTTTTCCTTTTTAGCGTCCTCTTCGGCCTTAGAACTATCGTCCGCATCGGCCTTCTTCGCCGCAGCCCTGACCAGCCTGCTCAAATCCTGGACGCTGGTCACCGTGAAAGAGGGTTTTTCCGGGTTCTTGTCTTTTGCCGGATCGATTGCCCCCTTGAGGGCCAGGACCTCGTCCACTACCGCCAGGGCCTTGCAGTTTTCCCAGGCTCTGGAAAAGAAGAGCAAGTCGATCTCCCCCCGGTCGTCCTGGAGGGTCCCAAAGGCCATTTCTTTGCCGTTTTTGTCCCTATGAGGCCTAAGGGACTTGAGGGTTCCCACCACGGTATAGGTCCCTGCTTCCGCCTTCGCCGGTGCGGCAAGATCGAGGATACGCAGATCCAGATCCTTCGCGTACCTGCGTATGTTCCGGTACCTGTCCCATTTGCGGTTCTGGGCCTCGTCCTGTTTAAGGATAGTTTCAGCGTCTTCAGGGCTCAGGTATTCGTCGGCCACAAAACTGTAGCGGTCCTTGTCCTGCTGGTACTCGATTTTCCCTTTCAAAACAGCGACACTGCCGGTCTCGACTTTAGCTTCGCACTTTTCCCAGACCTTAGGGAAAAAAGTCAGCTCTATTTCGCCGTTATAATCCTCCAGAGTCCCAAAGGCCATTTTTCCGCCTTTGGCGCTTACGATGGTTTTGACCGTTTTTATAATACCCACAAGGATGCAGCTCCCGGCAGCCAGGGATTCGGGTTTTGACAGATCCGCCTTTACCGTCTGGCGCCAGAGTTCCCGGTATTCATCCATAGGATGCCCGGAGAAATAAAAGCCGATAAGGTCTTTTTCGTTTTTAAGCCTTTCGGACCTGCTCAAATCCGGGAATTCCTCAAACTCAAAATCAGGGTATTCCTTTTCTCCTGTATCCCCAAAGAGGCTGACTTGGCCGAATTTTTTTTCGTCTTTAATGCCCTGGGCGTACTCCACCGCTTTTTCCAGGTTTCCCTTCAGAGTTTCCCTGGAAATGCCGAAGCTGTCAAACGCGCCGGTGAGGATGAGCCGTTCAATGACGCTCTTGCCTACTGCCTTGATATCGACTCTGGACAGGAAATCCATAAAGTCCCGGTAAGGGTCTTTGGCGCGGCACCGGATGATCTCTTCAGACGGCCCTTCGCCGAGGCCCTTGATCCCCAAAAAGCCGTAAACGATTCTGCCGTCCACTACGGTAAAGTACTTATCCGATCTGTTGATGTCAGGAGGATCGATTGAAAGGCCCATCTTCCGGGCCTCGCCGATGCACTCGGAAAGCTTGTCCTTGTCGGTGCTGTGGATCTCGTTGGTAAGGTTCGCGGCCATGAATTCAGCAGGGAAATTGGCTTTAAGATACGCCGTGTGGTACGCGACTACCGAATACGCCGCCGCGTGGCTTTTGTTAAAACCGTAACCCGCGAAGGGAACCAGGATATCGTAGATCCTGCTGGCAGTTTCTTCAGAATAGCCCTGCTCCGCCGCGCCTTTGAGGAAGGGGATTTTTTCCTTGTCAAGAATTTCCTTCTTCTTTTTCCCCATAGCCCTGCGCAGCATGTCGGCGCCGCCCAGGGTATAACCGGCGATGATCTGGGCTACCTGCATGACCTGTTCCTGGTAAACAATGACGCCGTAGGTTTCTTTCAGCACGTTCTCCAGGCTGGGGTCCGGGTAGCTTATGGCCCTGCGCCCGATCTTGGATTCAACGAACTGCGAGATATTGTCCATCGGCCCCGGCCTGTAGAGGGCGTTTAAGGCGATAAGATCCTCGATTTTGCCGGGCTTGGCCTGTTTCAGAATATTCTGCATCCCATCGGATTCAAACTGGAAGACTTCAAAGCTTTTCCCTTCTCCCAGCATTTTGAAAGTCCCTTCTGCTTCAGGGGTTCCGGCTTCGGAAATAGTTTCGGTGCTGAAATCCGCGTACCCCCCTCCTCTATGGCGGATAAGCTCTTCG
Source organism: Treponema sp. (assembly GCA_031281855.1). GTDB lineage: Bacteria > Spirochaetota > Spirochaetia > Treponematales > Breznakiellaceae > JAITEW01. Next base: position 44 of record JAITEW010000253.1, on the reverse strand, counting down.
GTATGCTTGATCACGTCCAGGGTTTTAAGGCCCAGGAAGTCCAT
>JAITEW010000204.1 GCA_031281855.1 Treponema sp. | reverse complement strand
TATCAACAATCTCGGCAGGGAAACCCCCGCTACAGTCGTTCTGGGAAATGCCATGGTATTCTCCTTCCTGATAATATTACAGCATATCCTTCAAATGATCCACCGTTCGCCAGCGAGGCCCGGAGAGGACTCGACAAGCGTTTTTCCCGGGGTTTTCACCGCTCCCGGATTGTCAGAAAGGCTAATTGCAGGTCAAGTTTAGAGCTCAAAGGGGAAAAGCATGTTCTCGGCGAAGGCGTCCATAAAAGCGGGGTCCGAGGCGAGTTCCATGGTCCCGCTCATTGCGGTTATTTTTTTGCAATAGTCCAGGAAACCGGAATCCAGAAGGGCTTTTACCGCGCCTTTGAGGCTCGTATTTCCGCACACCTTGATGCGGTCCAGGAATTCCCCGGGCAGGATACCGGTCCTGACCGCGTTTTTCTGATCGATGTAAAACCCCAGGCCCCCGGCGATATAGACCTTCTGAACATCAGCAGGTTCAAGGCCCGCGCTTTTGCAGAGGATCTTGATCCCCGAAAGCAGGGCGCTTTTCGCAAGCTGGAACTGCCGCACGTCCCTGTTGATAAGGGAAATGCCCTGGGTAATGGAAAACTCCTTCCTCTGGTCATCGGAAAAAGCCCCGCCTTCGTCAATGACTTCCTGGTCCAGCATGAGGGCCATGGCGTCTATAAGGCCGCATCCGCAGATGCCCAGGGGCTTCTCCCCGCCGATAGTGGTAAAACGGATCTCCCCATCGGCCCATTCCACTTTGTTGATTGCCCCGCGTATGCTCCCGGCGCCGCAGGAAATTTCGGCCCCCTCAAGTGCGGGCCCCGCGGCTGCGGAAGCGCAGTAGATCTTCCCGTTATGGCAGAGCGCCATCTCACCGTTGGTGCCAATATCGATAAAAAGGACCGTTTCCCGGGCGTTCAGGATGTCGATTTCCCCAAGGCCGGAAACGATGTCCCCTCCTATAAACGCGGAGATAGAAGGGAGGAGCAGGACTTTATCCGTCCGGAGCGAGAGTTCTTCACCTGAATAGATCCGTTCTTCCAGAAACACCGGGGTAAAGGGGACCTCCCCCATCATTGAAGGATCGGTATTGGCAAAAAGGTGGAGCATCGTGGTATTCGCCGCTACTGTCAAAAGCTCGATGTTTTCAACGTTGAATTTTTGCCTGAAGCCCTCAAGGATTTCCCGGGTCTGGCGGTTTATCAGGTTGAAGAGCTCCTGCGTCTTCCCGGCCCTGGCGGCCCCGATACGGCTCATCACGTCGGCGCCAAAGACTTTCTGAGCGTTCAGGGCGGAATAGGTGCCCAGTTCCCGGCGCGCATCCAGGTCCACAAGGCGGGCCGAAACCGTGGTAGTGCCGATGTCCAAAGCGACCCCGGCGCGTTTGATACTGCCTGTAACCTGTTCAGGGGAATCTCCGTCAGGGGATATGAACTGGTAGGCCCCTCCGTCGTAGGTGTGCTCCAGGGAAGGGATCTCGACAGTCACATCGGTTTCGGGGATAGTCCTGCACGCCAGGACCAGGCCGGAAGAATCGGGAACATCGCCGCGGAACAGGCCGTTTACAATTTTTATCTTACATTTGCCGCACAAGTGCCGCCCCCCGCAAGGGGCGGCAATAGAGACGCCGTATCTTCCAAAAACTGAAAGTAAGGTTTCCCCTTCTCTGGCTTCGCAAAGAAGTTCAGAATTATAAAAACGTACAATCATACTACGCCCGGAACAGAAGAGGTTATTACATGTACAAAAACAGTAAAACTCTGAGCTTTACTGCAGGATCAATAGAAAGCCCGGCAGACTTCCGCAGCGCTTGCGGCGTCAGGGGTATAGGCGTCGGCGCCGATCTCGTCGGCATAGCTCTGGGTTACCGGAGCGCCGCCTACCATGATCTTCACCTTGTCCCGGATACCGGCTGTCTTGAGGGCGTCAATGATGTCCTTCTGGGCCAGCATGGTAGTGGTAAGCAGGGCGGAAAGGCAGAGCACCTTGGCGTCCGTGGTTTTTACCGCTTCGACCACCTTTTCGGGAGGAACATCAACGCCCAAATCCACGGCCTCAATGCCGTTGCCTTCGATCATCATTTTGACCAGGTTCTTGCCGATGTCGTGGAGGTCTCCCTTGACGGTGCAGATAAGGGCTTTTCCCACAGGTTTTACCCCGGCTTTTGCCAGAGCGGGCTTGAGCACCCCGGAAGCGTGGTTCATCGCCCTGGCGGCTACCAGTACTTCAGGAACGAAAACTTCGCCGTTCTTGAATTTACCGCCGATGATGTTCATCCCGGAAATAAGGCCTTTTTCCAGAATGTCGCCGGCGCCAACTCCGTCGTCCAGGGCCTTCTGAACCGCTACCACGATGTCCTTTGCTTTCCCTCTCTGCAGCAATCCGGAGATTTCATCAAATACCGCATCACTCATACAAATAACTCCTTTCCCTTAAGGTAAAAAATAAGATAAAAATCGCACTTTTCAGCTGGTATAACCAGGTTAATTTCAGTATATCAGGTATTTAATAAATGTGCATAGACTTTTTTGCTCTAAAACGGTAATTTCTTGCGCCCTTATACCTCCGGCTACTCGTCAAAAAGAATCATGGAAAAATAGGTAACCGTCGCCTCGCCGTTGTTGTACTTGACCCCTGCGGCCCGGCTGAGATCGGTTACGTTGATCCCCGCCGCTTCCACGGCCTGGACCCTTTTTTGGGGAAAACGGCAGGCATCAGGATAGGCGCAGCGCTCGCACACCGTACAGCACCCGGCGCCGTATACCGGATTGGACGCGCCGAAACGCTCCTGCATCTCTGTTGTCAGCAGCCTGTGGTTTTCACCGGCGACTTTCATGCCGTCGAAATCGAAAGAATCCTCAAGGTCGTACTTGGTGGTAAAAACCAGGGCCTTGGGGAACAAACCGATCTTCGCCTTAAGCTCCTCAATAGTTCCGATCCCGGGCGGGCAGCCCCAGTTTTTGCCGTAATTGCCGCAGGTGTTCGCTTCGCAGGCTTTGCGGAGTTCAGAAGAAAAATTGAGATCCCCCGTGGCAATCTCCCCCCATTCCCAGGCCCTGCCCCTGATGGCTTCGATAAACTGTTCCTTTAGACTCATATTATAGTATACTGTGTAGTGTTTGCATGATTACGTCAAGTTATGCAAAGCCAATGTCAAGCGGAAGATCATGAGTACCAGGACAGATAATTACGAAGCTCTCAAAAACAACGCCCGGAACGCCCCGCTTGAACCTGGGGTGTATATCTGGAAGGATGAAGAAGGCCGCCCCATCTATGTAGGCAAGGCCCGGGTGCTGAGGAACCGCCTGGGGAGCTATTTTTCAGGCTCCAAGGATGTCAAGACCGCGGCCCTGATCCGCCACGCCTGTTCGATTGAAACTATCATCGTCTCTAACGAGTACGAGGCCCTGCTTCTGGAAAACACCCTCATCAAGCAGCATTCTCCTAAGTACAATATCAACCTCAAGGACGGAAAAACCTACCCTGTAATACGCATCACCTCAGAGGATTTTCCCAGGGTTTTCAGAACCAGGCACATCGTGGAAGACGGGAGCCTTTACTTCGGCCCGTATCCCAACATCCAGGGGGTGGACAAGCTCCTGGAACTGGTGGAAAAGCTCTTCCCTTTGCGCAAATGCCGGACCATGAAAAAACGGAACAGCCCCTGCATGTATTACCACATCGGCCGCTGCATGGCCCCCTGCTGCGGCAGGATCAAAGCCGCGGATTACGAGGTCCAGGTAGGGCGGGTCAGGAAGCTCCTGGCCGGGGAGACTGAGGTCCTGGTCTCCGAGCTTACCGGTAAAATGAAGGAAGCCGCAAAGGCCCTGAAATTCGAGGAAGCCGCGAGGCTGAGAAACGCGGTGCAGGCTATTGAAGAGCTGTCGGAACCGCGATCCGTAGAGGACCGGGACCCTGAAGCCCGGGATTACCTGGCCTGGGCGTCAGAGGGGATATTCACGGTCTTTTCGGTCTTTTCCATGCGCGAAGGCCGGATGACCGGAAGGGAACTCTTCAGTTCCCGCTCTGCCGCGGAAGAAGGGGAATCCCTGGAAACCTTTATCACAGCTTACTACAGCCCGGACCGCCCTCCGCCGCCTAAGATCTACCTGGCCCTTCCGGCTTCGGGCAGAGAGGGCTTCGACTCCCTGGAGCAGTACTTTACCGGACAGTTCGGTTACGCCCCTGAACTCCTGCCGCCTGAAGACAACGAAGCTTCCCGCCGCCACACGGCAGCCCTGGCAATGGCCAGGCAAAACGCTGTTGAGGAACTCCGCAGGAGGCTCAGGGAACGGGGAGCGGGGCCGGCGCTGGACGAGCTCGGACAGGCCCTGGGGCTGGAGGCCAGGCCGGAGCATATCGAAGGCTTCGACATCGCCCAGCTTGACGGCAGGCACCCGGTGGCATCGCTTATCGCGTTCAGAGACGGGGTCCCGGACCGGAAGAACTACCGCCATTTCAAGCTCCGCACTGTCGTGGGGGTAGTGGACGACTTCGCCGCTATGCGGGAAGCAGTGCAGCGCCGCTACTCGCGGCTGCTTAAAGAAGGGAAGGAACTCCCGGACCTGGTGCTGGTTGACGGAGGCATAGGCCAGGTGAACGCCGCTAAAGCCGTGATGGACGAGCTCGGGATGGACTGCGGCGTTGCGGGTCTGGCGAAAAAGGACGAGGAAATTTGGCTCCCTGGCGCCAGGGAGCCTCTGCGCCTTCCAAGACGCTCCGAAGCCCTCAAGGTCCTCCAGTTCGTCCGGGACGAGACCCACCGCTTTGCCACAGGGCTCAACCAGAAGCTCAGGTCTAAAGATCTTTCGTTCCCAATCCTGGAATCCCTGGAAGGCGTAGGGCCCAAGCGGGCCGCGGCGATCATGAAAGCCTATGAAAGCATTGAAAACATCGCCGCCGCGGGGCATAAGGAAATCGCCGAACGCTGCGGGATTCCTGAAATCACCGCCAGGGCGGTACGGGCCGCGGCCCGCCTGGCCCTGGAAAACCGGAAAGCCGCAAAAAAACAATTCGCCTCCGGAACCTCAGCGCCCCGGCGCCGTTCCGGTGCGGGGTACTCAGGCAAAAGCGCCGCAGATCTTGCGGACGAAGCTTTCGCAGCCGAAGACCGGCCCGGCTACAGCGGCGATACCTGAATCTGTACTTTTAGTGCCTGCAAAGTACCTTGACGGCGCTATTTTTTGGATCTATTCTTTTATTTTACAATAATACAGGCAATTGTCCCGTGAGGAAGATATAAGGAAGGTGCATCATGAAACAATCTGCGGGTATTTACGGCGGTTTACTGGCAGTCCTGTTTCTGCTGCCGGTTTTTGC
>JAITEW010000199.1 GCA_031281855.1 Treponema sp. | reverse complement strand
GGGCGGCGGGCTCTTTCCGGCTCCGCCTTGTTTGTTCAGCTGAATCAGGTTCATCGGTCTTTTTTCTCCTTTTTAAAACTCCGGTTCCCAGAGAACGGAACTTTGTGGTTCCCGTTCCTGTAATTTTTTACGACAGTGACGAGTTCCTCCCCTTCCACGCCCAGATCCTTCATGTCCTGGATGAAGCGGCCCAGCACTTCCCGGATTTTCCGGTTCAGCCCTTCCTTGGCGGAAGCTCCTTCCCTCAACAGGGGCGCTTTGTCCGACACATAGGTGCCGCTCCCCACCTGGGTGGCCAGGATGCCCCGGATTTCCAGTTCCCCGTAGGCTTTGGCGATGGTGTTGGGGTTGATTTTCAGCTCCACCGCCAGGGAACGGATCGTGGGCAGCCGGTCGCCGACCTTGAGCCGGCCTGCCAGAACGGCGTATTCGATCTGCTGAATGATCTGCCGGTAAATCGGCGCCCCGTTGGCGGGGTCCAGGGAGAAGGCTATCTCTGATAGTCCGGCATTTGTACTATTCATCTAATATGATAGTAAATGAACTAGTACAATATGTTAAGCGGATTTTTTGGATTTGCTGAGAAAAAACATACGCCACATTAAATACGCCAGCCCGGGCCGGGCTGGCGCTTTATGTGGAAGAGGTTTTACTCGGCTAATTCCACCCAGAACGGCTAAACTTGACCCGCAGTATGCGTGAAATACCGGGAGCGGAGAAAACCCATGGGCTTCGGGGCATAATCGGGGTCAAGTTTAGCCACTCTTGTTTATTTCATATTAAATATATATTAATTATATATATTTAGTATACTATACACGGCTTATGGCATTGAAGGAGGACCGCCGGAAAGCTATAATGAGATGCAGTAATGCTTATTCCGGTTAAGGATCTCAAAGGAGTTGTTATTATGAAGAAAAGCAGTATCCCCTTGCTCGTGCTCGTGGGGATTGTTCTGTCCTGCAATGGGAAAAAGGCGGCGCCTTCTGTCCCGGAAACGGTCCGGGAGCCGGCGTCCCTGGGGGAGAAGATACGGGGCGGCGAGCTGCGGTTCGGGCTGGCGTCGGAACTCTCGACGCTGGATCCCCTGGACCCTGCCAATACCGCCGACAGCCGGAGCGTTCTCTTCAACGTGTATGAAGGGCTGGTCAAACCCGATACGGACGGCAGCCTTCTGCCTGCTTTGGCCGAATCCTTCAGCATAGAGCAGAACGGACTGGTGTATATGTTCAGGATCAGAGAAGGGGTGAAATTCCACGACGGGACGACGGTAAAAGCCGAAGACGCGCAGTTTACCCTGAACAAGGCTATAGAATCAAAATATACGGGATTCACTGATATTGAAAAGGTGGAGATAACCGGCGAACAGGAACTGCGCCTTACCCTGAAGAACCCGGACCCCGATTTCCTTCCATATCTTACTATCGGGATAGTGCCGAAAAACAACGTTGACAGGAACAAGAACCCCATAGGCACCGGTCCCTTCAGGATTGAAAGCTACACCCCCCAGCAGTCCCTGGTAATGGTCAGGAACAGCGAATACTGGCAGCCTGAACTGCCGTACCTGGACAAAGTTACCCTGGTGTTCCTGGCAGACAGCGACTCGCTCCAGATAGGCCTCCAGGGGGGCAACATCGACGGCGCCAGCGTTACGGGTTCCATCATAGACCAACTGGATCCGTCCAGGTTTGAAGTAGTGCCGGGGCGTTCAAACATGGTGCAGCTTCTTGCGCTGAACAACGAGGCTAAACCTCTGGACAATATTCTGGTGCGCAAAGCCCTGAACTACGCCATAGACGTGCATGAAATCATCGACGCGGCGTTTTACGGCTACGGCGAGCCTTCGGGAAGCGCGATTATTCCGGGCTTAAAGGCCGTCTACGAAACCGCACTGGCGGAACCCTACCCCCTGAATACCGACACTGCCAGGGGGCTTCTGGCCCAGGCGGGGTACGCCGAAGGGTTTCCGCTTGAGATCACGGTGCCTTCAAATTACAGCATGCATGTAAATACCGCAGAGGTAATCGTCAACCAGCTTTCAAAAATCGGGATTACCGCGACGATACGCCTTGTGGACTGGGCGTCCTGGCTGAGCGAGGTCTACAGGGGCCGCAAATACCAGGCTACGATCATCTCGTTTGACGGTTCCACCATCCCCCTTTCGCCAAGGAGCTTCCTTAGCCGCTATACCTCAAGCGCCGGGGGCAACCTCATTAACTTTAAGAACCCCGAGTATGACCGGGTCTACAGCCAGGCCCTTAAAGAAACCGAAAACAGCCGCAGAAATTCGCTGTACAAAGAAGCCCAGCGGATACTGTCCAGCGAAGCGGCCAGCGTGTTCATCCAGGACATTATGTCCTTCATGGTATTCGTAAAACCCTTCAAAGGGGCCTTGAATTACCCCCTTAACGTGATCGATTTTTCCGTTATCCACAAAACGAACTGAGGGGGCTATGGGTTATATCGGGAAAAGACTGGCGATTACGCTGCTGACCTTGTTTCTGGTTTCCCTTCTTACCTTCGCGGCGTTCCGCCTTATCCCCGGAGACGCCGCGCTGCTGGCGCTGGACGTGGACGCCACAGAGGAACAAATAGCCCTTTTCAGGGCCGAACTGGGCCTGGACCGGAGTTTTCCGGTTCAGTACCTTTCATGGCTCGGGAAATTCCTTTCAGGAAACATGGGCAATTCTACCCGCTTCAGAGGCTCGGCTATTTCAGCCATGGTCCTGGAACGGCTGCCTGTTACGTTTCACCTGGCGCTGCTTTCCCTGGTATTTATCGTTTTAATCGCCCTTCCGGCGTCGCTGCCCGGAATACAAAAAGAAGACTCGCCCCTTGACCGGCTGATGAACGCCTTTACGGCTTTGAACATTTCCATGCCCGGATTTTTCCTTGGAGTCCTGCTCATCTGGATTTTCGGCATCAGCTTTAAGCTCTTTATACCAGGGGCCTATACGGACTACCGGGAGAATTACGGCGCCTTTCTGGGCTGCCTTGTGTTTCCGGCCCTGGCTATAGCGCTGCCTAACGCGGCTATCCTTATCAAGTTCCTCCGTTCCTCGATTTTCAGGGAATATTCAGCCGACTATGTCCGCACCGCCCGCAGCAAGGGCCTTGACCGGAACCGGGTCCTGTTCCGGCATGTGCTCAAGAACGCCAGCCTCCCGGCGGTTACCCTTTTCGGCATGATCACAGGCGAGGTTTTTTCAGGCTCTATCGTTATAGAGCAGGTTTTTACCATACCCGGCGTCGGCAGGCTCCTTATCGCTTCCATCACTGCCAGGGATTACCCCCTTATAGAAACCCTGGTGGTTTACATAGCTTTTGTGGTAATCCTGGGCAACACCCTGGTAGACATCGTTATCAGCATCATCGATCCCAGAATCGCGGACTCCAGGGTCCGCGGGGAGTAGCCGCAGTGAGGCTTTTGGAAAACGGGAATTTCAGGATAGGCGCTGCCCTGGGCCTCTTTATAGGGAGCCTTATTGTTACCAGCTTCTTTTTCCTGCCTTACGACTACAACGGCATGGACAGCAAAATCCGCTTCAGCCCTCCGGGGTTTCCCCATCTTCTGGGGACCGATAATTTTGGCAGAGATGTTTTTACCCGGATAATGGCGGGCGGCAAATACACCCTCGCTGCGGCGCTCATCACGGTCGCAGGCAGCGCCGCAGCGGGGTCGGCGCTGGGGATGATCTCCGGTTTTGCCGGAGGCGTGTGGGACGAGATCGTCATGCGCCTTATGGACGCCCTGAGTTCCTTTCCAGGCATACTCCTGGCGCTGGTGATGGCGGCGCTTCTGGGCAACAGCCACGTTACCCTTATCATCGCCCTTTTGGTCCTGTTCATACCCAGCTTTACCCGCATCATGAGGAGCGGCGCAATCCAGTACAAATCCAGGGACTTCGTTCTGGCAGCCCGCATCCTGGGAACCTCGCGGCTCAGGATCATCTTTGTCCACATACTCCCTAACCTCGTCCCTTCCCTTCTTTCGGCGTCGGTACTGGGGCTTTCTAACGCCATACTTGCGGAAAGCACCATGAGCTACCTGGGCCTGGGCATACAGCCCCCGGTGCCCAGTTGGGGCAGGATGCTTTCGGAATCCCAGAACTACCTTTTTAACGCCCCCTGGTGCGCCCTGGCCCCCGGGGCGATGATCATGCTGACAGTCCTCGCGTTTCATTACCTTGGAGAAGGGCTGCGCCAGGGGAACCAATGAAAACGGCCCTGCTTTCGGTACAGCGCCTTTCCGTAGGCATACGGAAGGGAAACAAAACCATGTTAACCGCCGTGGAAGACATCAGCTTTGACATCTATCCCGGGGAAATCGTAGGCATCCTTGGGGAATCAGGGTGCGGCAAAAGCCTTACCTGCCTTTCCATCCCGGGCCTTCTTTCAGGAGGCGTGCAGGTTTCAGGCGGTTCGGCGTTTTTTTCCCGTACCAGCGGCAGGCAGGATCTCTTCGCGCTTCCCGAAAAAGAGCTTTGCGGAATCAGGGGGAAAGAGATTTCCATGGTGTTTCAGGAACCTTACGCTTCCCTCAACCCGCTGCTCAAAATAGGAGGGCAAATCGCCGAGTCCCTGTACATCCACGGCGAAAAGGACAAAGCCGGCGCCGAGCGCAAGGTCCTGGGCCTTATGGAAGACCTGGGCCTTGAGGAACCGGAAAAACTCCTGGACGCCTATCCCCACAGACTTTCGGGCGGCATGTGCCAGCGGGTGATGATAGCCCTGGCAATGATATGCCGTCCAAGGCTCCTTATAGCGGACGAGCCGACCACGGCTCTGGATGTTACGGTCCAGGCCCAGATTCTCGATCTGATGAAACGGATAAACGCGGAATACGGGACATCCATCCTCTTTGTGTCCCATGATCTCAGCGTTATCAGCCGCCTCTGCGACAGGGTACTGGTGATGTACGCCGGGAGGCTCGTTGAAGAAGGAAACGCCGCTGAAGTATTCTCCCGGCCAGGCCACGAATACACCAGGGGGCTTATAGGCTCTATACCCGGAAAAAACAGCAAAGGCCGGGACCTGGCAAACATCCCCGGCAAGGTCCCGTCTGTCGAGGACAAGAGGCCGCCGGGCTGCCCCTTTGCCCCAAGGTGCCGCAGGGCCGCGCCGGCCTGCAAAGCCGCTTTCCCTGAAGAACGGATAACCGGGGAAAACCACAAGGTTCACTGTATTCCCGAGGCGTCTGGCCATGGGTAAGTATCCTTTGGACGCTTCCCCTATCCTTTCGGTAAAGGACGTTTCCAACGCCTATATAAGCCGCCGTTACGGCGCTTTTGGTAAAAAAGAAGAGAAAAAGGTCCTTAACCATGTAAGCCTCGAAATAGCCAGAGGGGAACTCTTCGGCCTCGTAGGCGAATCAGGGTGCGGGAAAACAACGCTGGGAAAGTGCATACTCGGCCTGATTGATTATGAAGGCGAAATCACTATTGACGGCTTAAAAAGCGGCGGAATGCGGGCGGCCCGTTACCAGAGGAGCAGCCTGCGCAGAACCAGGGCCGTAAAGGTCCAGGCGGTTTTCCAGAACCCCGCGGGGGCTCTTAACCCGGTGATGCGCGTAGGCTGGCTCCTGGAAGAACCCCTTAGGGTACATGCCATCGGAACCAAAGCGGAACGGGAAAAACAGGTAGACGAAATGCTCGACCTTGTAGGCTTAGACCTGTCATATAAAAAACGCAAACCCCGGGAACTGTCGTCAGGCCAGAAGCAGCGCGTGTCCATAGGCTGCGCCCTGATGCTCAGGCCGAAACTCATCATCGCCGACGAGCCTGTAAGCGCCCTGGACGTGTCCGTAGGCGCCCAGATCCTGAACCTCCTTAGGGATCTTAACCGGAAGCTGGGCCTTTCCCTGCTTTTTATCTCCCACAACCTAAGCCTTGTTTACTACCTTTGCGACAAAATCGCGGTTATGCGGAAAGGCGAAATCCTGGAACAGGGCACAGCGGAGGACATCTATTCCAACCCCCAAAACGCCTACACCCGGGAACTATTGAAGGCAGTCCCCGGACTGCCGGTGGGAACTCCGGATACCCCGTTACGGGATTACCGCGCTTTGTAGTTCGCTGAAGCGGCCTACATCGCCTTTTTCGTTCTGCCATTGCAGGGCGATATAGACCGTCTTG
>JAITEW010000152.1 GCA_031281855.1 Treponema sp. | reverse complement strand
CAGGCGAAGCGGTAGGCGTTATCGGCTGCGATTTCAAGGCCGAACACATATACGACCGCCTGTGGTCCCAGATAGCGCGGCAATTAATCGTATCCGCCGTTTTTGTGGTCATCGGGTTTATCGCATACTTCTACCTGGTAAACGGCGTCAACAGGCAAAACCAGCATCTCCGGGAACTCAAAGACGCCGCTGAAGCCGTCTCTTTGGACTTGAAGGATGAGCGGGATACCATCGCCGCCATGAAGGACGCACTTAAAGTGGGCCTTTTCTTTATGGACAAAAATTTTATCATCCAGGATCAGTATTCCAAATTCCTGGAAACGATATTGGGGATCAGGGATCTTAGGGGGAAAAAGTTTACCGACCTCATCGCCCCTTCGGTCACGCAAAACGTCATCACCAGTATGATCGAATATTTTGTCCTGCTCTTTAACCGTTCCGTGGTGTTTGACCGCAAATTTAGCGAAAAAATGCTGGAGGATCTGAACCCCATCCAGGAACTGGCCTATGTGAATCCTGAAACAAAGGAACAGATGATCCTCCGCTGTAATTTTGTCCCTGTGGACCGGGGCGGGGGTAAACTTTTTGTCCTTGGAAACATTCAGGATATTACCGGCGAAAAGAAGCTGCAGAAGCGTCTTGCGGAATTGGACACCAAAAAAACGCCCTAGTAACTTGCTTAGACAAAAAACACTGATATGAGCAATTACAAGGGCACAAAAAATTTAACCGCAACGGCGCATAAGGCGAAGAAGAAGAAAGGTAATAAGGGTAGAAGTCGAGTAATTCCATCCTTTTTGCCCCTTTTTCGCCTTCTGCGTCGTTGCGGTTAGTTTCTATTAACCATGCCTTTTTCCGCATTGTATTCCTTTATAAAAGGAACAGGCGCTTTGTTAAAAAAAACTTTTTCAAATATTATTTCCTTTAAGTAAAATTCTACTAGAATAAAAAAATAAAATATAGTATATTATATAAAGAATAATTTATTTTAAGGAGTAGCTATGCAAAAAAAAGTAGCGAAAGATCCGGGATCGGTTTTGAAATCGTTTATTGATGAGTACCAACTCAACCCTTCAAAATTGGGGAGTGCGGTAAAGCTAAGTCAGTCAACTGTGCGGCAAATTACATTGAACAAAATGAAAATTTCTGTTCCCGTCGCCGTCCGCCTGGCGAAGTTTTTCGGGAATCCTGTTGATTTTTGGATTGACCTGCAGATCAAGTACGAATTATCCGAAGCGGCGAAAGACGAAAAACTCAACGCAGCCCTTAAGGAAATCCAGCAGGCAAAAAAACCGGCGCCTGCGAAGAAACCTGAACCCCAAAAAGCCGTAAAAAAAGACGGAGCAAAGAGCGCACGAGGGACAAAGGCTGCTGCCGAGAAAGCCCCTGAAGCCAAGCCCGCCGCTGAAGGGCGCCGCAGGGGACGCAAACCCCGGTCGGTATAACCGTAAATCCGCCTGCCAGGCTCCCCCCCTGGGGGGGTCTCGCGGACAGGCGTTTATCGCAGGTGAAGGTCTAAATCCATTATAGGCTTACAGGTAATTCCGGTTTAAGGTATTGCCGGATTTGAGCGTCCGGCGCTTGAGGCCGCGAATTTCCAGGCTCGTGTTCTCATTTTTCTGTTGTAGAAACGTACGCACGCTTCTGCCGCTGTTTCCCATTCGGCTGCCCGGGGAGTTTCAGCGTCATAGAGAAAGAACAGATCTGCCCCCTGTGCCGATTCCCTGTTTCTCAGGAAACGATCCAACCCTCCTGGCCCTGTTGATACCCTGGGGAGGGCGAGGATAAGTACGCCCAAATCCCTGGGCGCTTCGGGAAGATTCTCAGGGGACAAAAGGGGCAGCGCCGCAGGCCGGGCAAGGGCGGCGGCCAGTTCCGCAAGGACAATCCCTGGTTGAGATCCAAGGCTTCCGTTATGGATTTTCCCGCCTGAATAGCCGATGAATATGTCCATTCCCTGGGAAGAGAATTCCAGCGCCGCTGCCAGGGCGTTTTCGCAGAGCAGATCCACTGCCTGCCTTGCTTCTCGGGCGGTAAAAAGGGAAGAATCCGCCTGGGTGTCGATGAGGATGAGGATGCGGGCCTGGGGCGGAGGCTCGCTTTCCCCTTCGCGGACAAAAAGCTCTCCCTCAGGGGCGTGGCCGTAGAGCTTCCAGTTGATACGCCTGGGATCGTCACCCGGAACATAGGGCCTGTGATCCGTAAGATCATCGGTTTTCCGGTAGTGGGGCTCTACGCGCTGTTCGGTTCCGCCGGACCTGACCGGCAGAGGGAGGGGTTCTTCCACCGCCTGGGGCGCTGCCAGGAGCCTGGGATCGCTATCCTGGGGTATCGGAAAAGAGAGGCGGAAAAACCCCGGAGCGTCGAAGATCGTGAACCTGTCAAAAGCCCCGTAATACGCGCCCCGTTTGCTGACAAGGAAGGAGCTCTCTTTGTTCTGGGGATCAAAGAGATGGTTTATGATCCGTTGGTCCCGGGTCGCCAGAGTGAGTTCATAGCGGATAAGCGCCCCTGGAAGGCGGAAAAAACGGAGCTTTTCGGCCCCTCCGGTGATGCGGACCTCCGCGTTTTCCCCTGCTGTAACCAATTTTGTTACGATACCGGCAGAGAGGGACAGTCCTTTTTTCCGGCCTGCCGCGCCGGTGATCAGAACCGCCAGGAAGCACCACGCAAGAATGGTAAGGAACACCGCGCCCAGGAGGGTCAGGGCCAGCTCATTCCGCAGGCGCCCGGCAAAGAAGGCCAGAATGGTTACGAGGAAAACAAACACCCCCAGGGTGCCGGGACGGGGGATGTACGGGCCCGGAAAACCGGGCTGGGATTTAGGCTCCGGTTTTGATTCCTTCAAGCCGCGCAAGGCAGATCTCCCGGATGTGTTTTTCAGCCTGGGCTCTGGGATCCCTCAGCCTGACCCTGTGGGCCAGAACAGGAACCGCAAGGGCCGCCAGATCTTCGTCAGTTACATATTCACGCCCTTTTACCAGCGCCAGGGCTTTCAGTGCTTCAAGGTAGTGGAGGCCCGCCCGGGGCGAAGCCCCAAGGACAAAGGCCCGGTGTATGCGGGTGTCCCTGACTATGTCCGCCGCGGCGCCTTTGAGATCCGGGTGGCAGAACACCGCAGCGGCGGCCTGCCGGGCTGCCAGAAAATCCTCGAATGTCAGGACCGGCTTCAGGGCGTTCAAGGCGTTTTCCGAAGGGTTATCTTCGAGGATAGAAAGTTCGGTCTCCCTGTCAGGGTAGCCCAGGGAAAGGCGCATCATAAAGCGGTCCAACTGGGCCGCAGGAAGGGGGAAAGTCCCTTCGCTTTCCACAGGGTTCTCAGTGGCAAGAACGAAAAAAGGCTCAGGCGGCCTGTGGGTGGATGACCCGATGGTAACCTGGCGTTCCGCCATCACTTCAAGGAGTGCGGACTGTACCTTAGGGGTGGTCCGGTTGATCTCGTCGGCAAGCACGATATTGGCCAGCACCGGGCCGGGCACAAAACGGAAAGACCTGGTCTCAGGATCGAAGATGTCTACCCCGGTGATGTCGTAGGGCAGGAGGTCAGGGGTAAACTGTATCCGCTTAAAGACAAGAGGCCCGTCCTTGCCCGCAATGAGCCGGGCCACGGCCTTTGCCACCGTGGTCTTTCCAAGTCCGGGATTATCCTCCAGAAGCACATGCCCCCCTGCGAGGATCCCGGCTGTGAGGAGTTCAAGAAATTCCCT
>JAITEW010000108.1 GCA_031281855.1 Treponema sp. | reverse complement strand
AGATGTTCTTTCGAACAGGACCCTTGTAATGTTCCCAGTATCCACCGTTTAATTAATGAAATTATCGTATGAATATGAGGCAATAATACATCCTGCTCTCCGGCGGTAATTGTTTCGTGGCTATATCCCTTTGCGGATATTCCATTATATCCCCTCCAGCCATCGGTTATAATTATACTCCCTTGTTCAACCGTATCCTCTATAAATCCATGGAGGCTGGCCGAACTGAGATCCTGAATTATAGCTATTCTCATACGCCCCACTTTTCCTTCATTTATCTCGACTGCTATGACCGCTAATACCTTGTTTTCAGTACCCCGACCCCGTTTCCCCCCACTTTCAGGACCTCCAAAGTATGCTTCATCCACTTCTATCTTTCCGGAAAGTTTTTCCCTCCCCGGTCTTACCATTGCTCGCCGTAATTTGTGTAACCATAACCAGGCTGTTTTGTAACTTCCCAGTCCCAATACCCGTTGCAAACCCAAAGCGCTTGTCCCGTTTTTTTGTGATGTAATATACCAGATAGCCCGAAACCATAAGCACAACGATTTATGCGTATCCTGAAAGAGTGTTCCGGATAAAATGGATTCCTGATGACCACATTGTGCGCATTCATAAAAATTATCTTTAACCGGATAACTTTTTTTGCTGCCACACAAGGGACAGGTAAATATGCCGTCCGTGTATCGTAACCTGATTATATATGCCCTGCATTGAGCCTCTGTCCGGAATTCTTTCTCAAATTCAATTAAATCCATGGGATAATTTAACATGCAAAAAAAGTATCATAAAGTCATTTCCTGCGTCAAGTAAATACCCATATTTCAAAATATCTGGAAAAAATGAGAATGGAATACGCTCAGACCCTGATAGTGGAAAAAAATTACAAAGTAGGGAGCGCTGGTATGGAAGCGGGATACAGTTCTTATCATACTTTTGTCAGGGCTTATCGAAAATACTACGGCAAATCCCCAACAGCGTATAATAACCTCTAAACCCGGACTATCCTCTCCACCAGTTCCCTGAATTCCCTCGCCTCTTCCCGGGAAAGGGGCTGGGCCGCGTAAAGGGCTTTCTCGAAAATTTCACCGCAGCGAATGACGGCGGGGCCGGTTTTCTTTGCCGGCCCCTCGGTCCCGCTGCCGGAGGCGGTTACAGGGACATCCGTAGCGGGAGCCGCTGTTGATTCGGTCGCAGCCGCCAGGACGCCGCAGTATTCGCCTGGCGCATAGGAAGGCTTCCAGCTTACCTTGAGGGTTTCGGCGCCCCAAAGGATGAGCTTTGCGAAAAGCGTCGCGCTGCGGCGCATTTCCCGCCGCTTGGCGGGACTGTAGCCTTCAAGGATGTCTCCGGCCAGGCGATGGACAGCGGCGGCGGAAAGGCCCGGATTTTTCAGTCTAAGCGAACCGCCCATGAGGGCGGCGAAAAAAGCGGCGATCCCCCGGGCAAGGGCGGAAAACCAGCGGCAGAGGAAACGGCGGAACTGTTCCAGGAGGGAGATGCCTCCAAGGGAAAGCCGGGGCCGGTTCAGCAAAGGGTATACCATGAACCAGAGGAAGAGAAAAACCGCCAGAGCCAAAAGCCCGTATTTAAGATAATCCCAGAAAGGCCAGGGTCCCTGCTCTTCAGCCGCAGCCATGAGTTCAGGAGGGAGCATAGGCGCCGGGGGCATAAAGTCCATGATTTGGGGAGGAGGAGGGGGAGCCTCAGGCGGGCGGAAGCGGGCCGAAAGGAGCCCGGAAAGCCAGCGGAAAAAGGCGGCGATGAGCCCCGGCGGCAGGAGGCTTGAGTCCGAAGACAGGAGCAGCCCCGCGCCGGCGGCGGTAATGACAAAAAGGGCCGCTGAGGGGAAGGAAAACGCGCGATCAGCAGGTGAAAGGGCGATACCTTCGGCGGCAAAAGCGTGCTCCCTCCTCAGCATGCCCAGGAAGCCGAGGATGCAGAAAGCAGCGGTAAAAAGCACGATCAGGAGGATAAGGAAATATAGGGGCAGGACGACGCCGAGTGCGCTGCAGCCCAGAGCCAGCAGAGCCGTCAGGGCAATCCAAACCCCGTAGAAACGGGCGAGGCGCTGTATACCGCTGTCGGCCTGGCTCATCAGGGCGGAATCCTCAAGCATAAGGGATTTAAGGGCGTCCCCTTCGTGCAGGGAGATATGAAGCTCAAAGAGTTCGCGGCACCCGAAGGTCCGTTTTATCGACAAAACCGAAAACCAGATAACCAGGCCCGTAAGCGCCGACGGTATGTTTGCAAGAGAAGGGAAAAATCCCCAAAGAAGGATACGGACCGCTCCCGGCAGGGACGAAAGGGCGTATGCCAGGATAAGGATGATAAGGCCTCCCCGGATGTCCGCTGCGGCGTGGCTGGCCTGGGACTTCTTTATCAGGGCGCTGTAGGCCGAAGCGGCCAGCCCTCCAAAGAGGCCCGAAAGGAACCAGACGCCGTAGGGAAAGTTCAGCCCCCCTCCTCCCAGGCTAAGAGAAATGACTGTCAGAATCCTCCCTAAAAGGGGGAGAGAGGCAAGCATAACCGAACAGGGGATGTAGACCGAAAGGATAGCGTAAAAGGGTTTTTCTTCCCCGGGATTCGGGCTTTCAGGCGCAGCTTCCTGGTGAATTTCAGAGAATCTCATAGCCCCTTTCCTTCATCTGATACCGCCGGGAACCCGGCCCGGTTTCAGGAGCCAGGGACTGTTCCTGTATAACGACGTATTCCAGGGTAACGTGATAGCGCCTGAGGCTCTCCAGGGCGCGGTAGCCTTCATCGGCAAGGCCGGGCCCGGCGTACACCAGCCTGGTTCCGAAAGGGAGGAATTTGCCTTCATCAAGCAGGCGTCTCACGCTGCCCCCAAGGCCCGGCGCGCCGGCTTCGCCTTCCTCGTTTTCTTCGTTTTCCTCAATGGTACGCCGCTCCAGTACCGCAAGGCGCTCCAGTATGGGGATAAGGGTAAAAGCCCCTGGCTTGATAACCCCTTCACTGTCTTTTCCTGTGTGGACGATAAAACCCAGGGCCTGCCGTTCCCGGGAAGCCATGAGGCAGAGGGCGGCGGCGGCTTCGATGGCCCGCTCCAGGTGGAGTTCCCGGTTTTTCAGGGAGTACTCGGCGGGATCGGCGTTGAGGAAAACCACCAGAGGATACGAGAGGGTGGCATCGTATTCATTCACCATGAGGCCGCCGCCGGCGCTCAGGGTTCCGGTCTGTGCGGAATTTTTCGCCGTAGCCTTCCAGTTGATCCGCCGCATCTCGTCGCCTGGGTTGTACTCCCGCAGGGAACGGCGGCGGTTGAGGTCCTCGTGGAAGGGGTTGGGGCTGACAAGGGAGCCCAGGGGAATACCTCCAGGGGATCTGATGCCGATAAAACCCGGCGCGGGATAGACAAAGAGCCGCGCCGTCTCGGAGGCGGTAAGGGTGAAAGGAAAAAGCCCCAGGGGATCGGCGCCCCGGAGCGAAGCGGGCCCCAGTTCATAGAGGCCCCGGAGCGAACCGTAGCCCTGCCAGCGGAGGGTATACTTCCGCCTTCCCCTTAGGGTACACAGGCGTTTGATATTTCTGAAAACCGGGAGCCTCCCGGGGGAGTCCCCTATGGCCAGCATAAAAGCGGGAAGACGCCCGTGGTTTTCCGCCGCAAGCTCCACTTCGATCCACTCATGCCTGAAGCCCCGGATCTCGGCGTCCGAGCGGACCAGGCTCAGATGGCGGATGAGGTATTCGCTGTAAATCCGGGAACCCAGAAGAACGATGATGAGGAAAAGAACGATGAACTGGATGAGGCGCAAAGGGGTAAAGATATAGAAAAGAAGGAGCGCCGGAAAAGCGGCGAACAGTATGCCGTTCCCCCTGGTTCTGACTGACGCCCAGTTCCGCTGTTTCATGAAGAAGGGCTTGTACCGGCCGCGAACGCGGCGCCCCTGTAATCCGGGACCGGAACCCTGTCCAGCGCCGAGGAGCTGATCCTGTCCGGCTTGATCCCCCGGACCAGGGCGTCCGGCGAAAGGAGAAGCCGCTGGCGGAAAACCGGAGGCGCCATTTCCTTTACGTCTTCAGGGGTCACGTAATCCCTGCCCCTGACCGCCGCCAGGGCCTGGCTGGCGCGGTAAAGGGCCAGGCTTCCCCTTGGGGAGATCCCTGCCCTGAGGTTTGAGTCCAGCCTGGTGGCTTCGATCAAGGCGAGAAGGTAGTTCCGCACCAGAGGGTCCACGTGGATTGAGGCGACTTTTTCCTGGAGAGGGACCGCCTCTGCCGCAGAGGCTACAGGCTGCAAATCCGTTACCGGGTGGCTCAGGCGCCGCTGGCTTTCCAGCATCAGGGCCTCGGCTTCGGCATCGGGATAGCCGATGGAAAGGGACAGGAGGAAGCGGTCCTTCTGGGCTTCAGGCAAAGGGAAGGTGCCCTCGTACTCCACAGGGTTCTGGGTGGCCATGACAAAAAAAGGCTCCGGCAAAGGAAGGCGGTTCCCTTCAACAGAAATCTGCCCTTCGGCCATAGCTTCCAGAAGGGCCGACTGGGTCCGCGGCGTGGCCCTGTTGATCTCGTCTACCAGCACGAACTGGTTAACCACCGGCCCTTTGCGGTAAACGAACTGGCCCTGGTCCTGTCGCCACACCGAAACCCCAAGGATGTCCGCCGGCAGAAGGTCCGGGGTGCACTGTATCCGGGCAAAGCTTAAATCCAGGCTCGCCGCAAACGCCCGGGCCAGTATGGTCTTCCCTGTGCCGGGAACGTCCTCAAGGAGCGCGTGCCCCCGGGCCAGAAAACAGGCCAGCATCATATCGACGACCGCCCTTTTCCCCAAAAAAACCTTCTCGATATTATCCCTGATCCGGGAGGCAAAACCTGAAATAGCCTGAATTTCTTCCATGGCCCCCAGTATACCCCGTTGCGGGATTTATTACTAACCCTTAAAGTTCAGGCGCGCTTAAAGGCCGGATCTTTTCTTCGGCTCCTGAAAGGGAGATAGGCGTAGTTTCCCCTTTTTCATAATCGAAATAGCTCCCTTCAAGCATGTTGATA
>JAITEW010000107.1 GCA_031281855.1 Treponema sp. | reverse complement strand
GCTCAATTGTCTTTTTTGTCTTTTTTGAGTATAATTTTTTCATGCTAAAGACCATGCGGAACATCGGCATTATGGCCCACATAGACGCCGGGAAGACCACGACGACAGAACGAATACTCTATTACACCGGCAAAAGCCACCGTATCGGCGAAGTGGACGACGGGGAAGCCATCATGGACTGGATGGAGCAGGAGCAGGAACGGGGCATAACTATCCAGAGCGCCGCTACTACCACGTACTGGAAACGCCTGGGCTCGCAGTATCAGGTTAACATCATCGACACTCCGGGGCATGTGGATTTTACCGCAGAAGTGGAGCGTTCCCTCAGGGTGCTTGACGGGGCGGTGGCTCTTTTTGACGCCGTCCGGGGCGTGGAACCCCAGACCGAAACCGTGTGGCGCCAGGCGGATCATTACAAGGTTCCGTGCATAGGGTATGTGAACAAGATGGACCGCGTAGGGGCTGATTTCTTCCCGGTTCTGGAGGATATACGGGTTAAACTGGCTGCCAATCCCGTGGCCCTGCAAATCCCTATAGGCAAAGAAAGCTCCTTTGAAGGGATTATCGATCTCATTGAAATGAAAGAGATACGCTGGGACGCCGCTTCAGAAGGGGAGCTTATGGAGGTTTCCCCTGTGGCGCCTGAACGGGAAGCCCTTGCCCGGCAGTGGCGGGAAAAGCTTATCGATGCCCTTTCGGCGGTGTCCGACGCTGTTACCGAAAAGTACCTGTCCGGCGGGGAGCTTCAGCCTGACCTTATCCGGGCCGAACTGCGCAAGGCGGTGATTCAGCGGCGGATCCTCCCTATGTTCGCCGGGGCTTCCCGCAGGAACATAGGCGTCCAGCCTATTATTGACGCCGTAGTGGATTACCTCCCTGCGCCTGACGAGACCGCGCCTGTAATGGGGCATCATCTCAAAAAAGAAGAGGATCTCATCGTCCCCTGCGATCCCGGAGGGATCCCTTTGGGGCTGGTGTTTAAAATTCAGAACGAACGGGAAGCGGGGAGCCTCTGTTATGTGCGCATGTACTCAGGTTCCATAAAGCCCGGCGCTGTGGTTTTCAATATAGGGAAAAAAAAGCGGGAACGGGCGAACCGCATACTCAGGATGCATTCCAACAAGTCCGAGCCTATGGATGTCCTTTCAGCCGGGGATATCGGGGTCATCATCGGGATGAAGCTGGCCCAGACAGGGGATACTATAGGCAGCGAAGGCTGGCCTGTGGTGCTTGAGAAGATGCAGTTTCCCGAACCGGTTATTTCCGTTTCCATGGAACCCAAAAACGCTTCGGAGCAGGAAAAACTCAAAGAAATTCTGGCTATCCTTGCCAAAGAGGACCCTTCTTTTACCGCTAAGGATAATGAGGAAACAGGACAGCTTATTATTTCCGGCATGGGGGAACTCCATCTGGAGGTTCTGGTAACCAGGATCATCAAGGAATACAACGTCGGCGCCAAAGTGGGGAACCCCCAGGTGACCTACAGGGAATCCATCAGCAGGCAGGCTGAGCGGACCGAGCATTTTTCCAGAGTCATCGCAGGGAAGGAAAACGCCGCCGGCCTTACCCTGAAGGTGGAGCCTTTGGGCCGCGGTTCAGGGAACCGTTTTTCCTGGAATGTAAACAAGGCTGAAATACCCGGAGAGATCCGGGACGCCGTGGAACGGGGGGTGAACGCCTCTTTCCAGTCCGGCATAGCCCTGGGCTACCCCTGCATCGACATCGGGGTTACCGTCACCGCAGCGGCGTATTCGGAGCTTACCGCCACGGCTTTCGCCTTTGAAGCCTGCGCCAGCATAGGCTTTGACGAAGCCTGCCGCAGCGCTGAGCCTATACTCCTTGAACCTATTATGGCGGTGGATCTTGTTTCTCCCAAGGAATTTGTGGGAGACGTAATAAGTTTGGTTACCCAGCGCGGCGGCCAGGTGATGAGCATGAATTCAAAGCCCGGCGGCGACGAGGTAAAGGCCCAGGCCCCTATGGCGAAGATGTTCGGCTTTATGACTGCCCTCCGTTCGGTAAGCCAGGGCCGCGCCGTTTTTACCATGGAATTTTCCCATTTTGAAAAAACTTCCGGCAAAGGCGCTTAAACGGCGGCGCCGTTCGCTTTTCACTTTGCGCCGCGTATCAGCTTGAAGGTCAGCTCCAGCAGCTTGTCCAGTTCCAGGGGCTTGGCCAGGTGGGCGTTCATCCCCGATTGCAGGGCCTTGTCTATATCCTCTTTGAAAGCGTTTGCCGTAAGGGCCACGATGGGTATTGTTTTGGCGTCAGGGCGGTCCAGGGAACGTATGGCCATGGATGCTTCATAGCCGTTCATGTTCGGCATCTGTATGTCCATGTAGATGATATCGTAATAATTCTCAGGTGATTTTTTGAAAGCCTCGAAGGCTTGGATTCCGTCGGCAGCTTCATCGGTATCAATGCCTGTGTATTCCAGCATGTTGACAGTGATGAAGCGGTTGATATCCACATCGTCCACCATAAGGGCGCGCCTGCCCTTGAGCCGGCCTTCGGCGTTGGTAACTTCAAGTTCCACGTCCTTTTCGGCTTCCGCCTCAGGCAGCCAGATTTCAAAACTGAATTCGCTGCCTTCCCCTTCTTTGCTCTGTACCGTAATATCACCGCCGAAAAGGAGGACGATGCTCCGGGATATAGCAAGGCCCAGGCCGGTTCCGCCGTATTTTTGGGATATGCGGCTCGAAGTTTGCTCAAAGGGCTTGAAAAGGTTTTTCCGGGCTTCTTCCGGAATCCCGATCCCTGTATCCCTGACGGCAAAATAAATCAGGGCTTTGCCGTCCCTGCGTTCTTTAAGCCGTACCGTGAAATCAATTTTTCCGACCTCAGGAGTGAATTTTACGGCGTTGCCTAAAAGGTTGATAAGCACCTGCCTGAGCCTGAGAGAGTCGCCCGAAAAAGCCGCATGAGCGGGAAGATCAGCGGTAACGGTGAAGGCGATGTTCTTTTCATCGCACCGCGGCTTAATGATAGCCGTAACCGTGCCCAGCAGCTTGGGCAGATCCAGGAATTCGCTGCTGAGCTCTATCTTTCCGGCTTCGATCTTGGAGATGTCCAGAATGTCGTTGAGGAGTCCCAGGAGATGCTGGGAAGAAGCTTCTATCTGGCCGATATTGGCAAGGACTTCAATGGGATCCAATCCCGGTTCGGCGATTTTCTTTTTTACAATACCGGTCATGCCGATAATGGCGTTCATAGGTGTGCGGATCTCGTGGCTCATGCGGGCGAGGAATTCGCCTTTGTGTTCGTTGGCCCTGTTGGCGTCGGCTACGGCTTTTTCCAGTTCCTGCTGGGTATGCCTGAGCTCCTGCTCAATATGCACCCTTGCAGTTACGTCCCGGGCAAAGCCCAGGATTCCCACGAGTCCGCCTGAATTATCGAATATAGGGGTCAAAACCGTGTCCAGGATTTCCTTGTGCCCGTCCGCGAAGGTCCGTAGCTGCTCGGTGTAAAGGGGTTTCCGGGATTCTATGATTTTCCGTTTTGTTTCCCGGAAATCGGCGACGGCATCAGCAGGGAGTATATCACTGTACTTCAAGCCGGTGATTTCCTCAGGGCTTTTTCCTGTCAGAGCCGCGTACCGGGGGTTGGCTGCCAGAAACGTCCCTTCGCCGTCATAGTACCAGATAAGATCCGGCGACGCCGCGAAAATCGTGTCCAGCAGGATTTTCTGTTTTGTGGTTTTTTTCTGCTCTTCGATTATTTCGGTGGCGTCTGTGGAGATGATAATGTAGCCGATCTTGTTCCCGTTTTTATCCGTAAGATAAGAAGCCTCGCCCTTGAAATACCGTTTCAAATCCGGGAGATAGAGGACCTCCGCATCCCTGCCGTTCTCCAGGGCGGCTACGGGATCGTACTCGGAATTGATAGGATAGATGCTGATATTTGAATAGGGTTTTCCCTGTATTTCCTCAAGGGGTTTGCCTACCGCCTCAAGGCCCTGTTTGTTGGTATAGATGATCCGCATGTCCATATCGGCGATCACCATAGGGCCCCGGTCGGCTTCGACCAGGCTGTCGGCCATTTCGTCAAAAGCGTCCGCGAGGGTGCCTATCTCGTCTTTTACCGGGGCGTTAAAACGGAATTGCCGCTCTCCTCTGCGGAAACGGGAAATACCTCTGTTGAGGTCCATGATGCTCCTGGTAAAGGTCGAAGCCATCCAGATGGCGATGAATACCACGAGGATGATCATAAAGCCCGCAGAGACGATGAGCTTAACGTTGGTGGACAGGAGGTTGCCGGCAATGGCCCTGGCGGCATCATTGGAAGCAGCGAGAAGATCCGCGTCCGCGTTGCTGTGGACATTGTCCAATACCGCTTTTGTTTCCAGCGCCGGACGCTGGAAATCTTCAAGCCCCGCGCCGATAGCCACAAAGCCGAAACCCCGCTTGGTGCTGCCGTAGCGTCCGGTATAGTAGGGAATAGTCGCCGCAGTATTGGGTTTCCAGATCCCGCTCCAGAGTATGAGGAAGGAGCCTGACCCCCCTTCTCTGGTAAGATCAAACCAGCCGGTGCACTGCGGGGCGTTGTTGAGGTAGCGTCCGTCAAGCCCGACGAGCCCCGCTGCGGTCAGCTCAGGCGCCGGTTTTTTGGATCTCGACTGTTCCCGGAAAGGCTCCACGCCTTTGATGAATTCCGTATAACTGAGCCCCGATGCCTGCCAGTCGTTGTAGATGCGGTCTTCAAGCCAGGGGACTTCAGGCTCCCCTGTGTCCGGGTTATAGCCCACAATGGAATGGTGCCTGGGATGGCAGATGCTCCTGCAGTTATAATCCCAGATAAAGGCGTAATTCCCCTCAAAGGCGCTGGGCATTTCCACATAGCGTTCGCTCATAGGCGTCAGATGATCCACAAATTCCATAATGTGATCGTGATCCAGCGCCAGGGTTACATACCCGGTAACCCTTCCGCCACGGACTACCGGGGAGGCCCAGCGTATTATACCCTTAAAGCGTTTGCCGTTGGGGTTTTCCTGCCCGGCGTAGGCTTCTTCCTCAGGCGCGAATTCCATGCCCCGGGCCGCGGCGTTTTCCGGCGTATACATCCCGATAAGGCGGGATCGCACATAGGCGCCGATTACGTCGGAAACGTAAATTTCCCGGGCTTTGAGGTTTTTAAGCTCCTCAAAATAGGTTTCCGCCTTTACATAGGTGTTGAGCCTGTTGGAAACGTTTTTCCTGGCCCTGTCCATCTGGTCCGACGTGGTAACCTTTATGAGTTCGTTGCCTTCAAGATCCACATAGGTCATTTCGAGGTACAAAGGGCGTTCTTCGGTTTCCCAGATGATACGGGGGACGTTGTGGTAATTAGTATCGTTTTCGGGGTTAGATGAAGGGGAAGCGGCGCCGTACTCAAGGGGCTTTGCGGGAACCCAGGATTTGCCGTCTTCAGCCAGGACCCATTCCCGCTGTTTTACCAGGGACCGGGTTTTACCGGAAATGAAATGCCTGTATGCCGCTTCCGAAGGCTCCAGCCCTGAGGCGTAGAGGATATCTTTGTCCCTGTCATAAAGGAACTCAGCCACCCGGTTCGCCAGATCCGTGCTTGTCCGCTCAATCTGCTCGGTAGCAGAATTGTTCAGGGCCCTTACCGAATCCTCGACAGCGATCTCTCCCATCTGCGTAAGGGCTGTGACGGCTTTTTCCTTGAGTTCCTCAGTACGGCTTTTAAGTTCCCTTCCCAGGCTCTGGGCCTGCCCCCAGGCCATCAACGTAAGGAACACCAGGGGGATTACCTTTATCACAACGAAAATCAGAATGAGTTTTGCCCGCATTCCCAGGCCGAGGCGGGTTATAAACGATTCTACTCCGGTACGGACAGTATTGATAAATTGTTTCACCCTTTTTCCTCGCACAGGTTGATGTTAAAACTTCAGCTTCCGGTTCCGAAAAGCTTCCTGAAAAAACGCAGTATCGCATTGAGAATACGCCTGAATAAAGAAGGGTTCTTTAAGCGGTAGATGCGCCGCGTGGCTTCCGCTACTTCCTGGGGGGTAAAATCCCTGCGCTGGATGTTTTCTTCAACTTCGTATTCCAGCTTTGAAAGGGCGTCGGGAAATTCCATCACTACAGCGTTGATGGTCCTCCAGCCCAGGGATTTGGCCGCCTCCAGACGGCGCTCCCCGGCGATGAGTACATTGTTCTTCGTGATCACCACAGGGTTGATCTGGCCAAAATGCTTGAGGCTGTCCGCCAGGGATGCCACATCTCCCAGTTCTTTCCGGACTCGCTTTTTTACCTTTATATCTTCAATAGGAATCTGCATAGCTTTTCCTGTTACTCCAGAAGGGGGTTATACGTCGGCAGTTCTATACCGTAATCGGGAGGGATAACGGTTTCCTGTCTGGAAGAACCTGAATTTCCGCCGCCGCTGTTCCGCGCCGTCTGGGTCCGGCTTGAGGAGCTGCGGTTGGACGTGTTGGTCCTGCCGGTGTTTGTTGTTGAATTGATCTCATTCATGAATTCCGCAGGCAGCGCCGGCATGGAAAGGTTTTCCAGGACCTGCGAATCGTCAATGACAAAGGTATCGATCCTCAGACGGTTCAGGTTCGTTTCGATTGAACCTGTGTTGCCGTGAACATCGCAGTAAAGGGTGGGCTGGGTTCCTTCCAGGAACGGGAGGGTTACTTCGCCCTGGTTGCAGGCCGCTGTTTTGAGGAGCCCGGACTTGGCGCACACAGTAACATCTATGATTCCCGATGTAGGACGGACAAAATCCTTAAAAGGCAGGCCCTGGTGGATTTCCCGCATGTAATCGGCCCATACCGGTCCTGCCAGGGTTGAACCGGTAAGGTTAACCCCCAGGGAGTTTCCGGGTTTGTCAAAACCGAACCAGATAGCGGTGGTGTAGTAAGGCGAGAATCCCACTGTCCAGGCGTCGGACCAGTTCTGAGGGGTTCCTGTTTTCCCTGCCATAGGCATTTTGAAGTTTTTACCGTTTTCATCTTTAAAGGTGAATTTGTAGCTCCAGTCGGAACGGTTAAAAGAGGGGCTGTTCAGGGTTCCCAGTTCCACTGTTTTCTTGAGCATATTCGTCATAACATAGGCGTTCTGGGGGCTAATCACCTGGATTTCATTCCCTTTGCGCCGCTGTTCGAGCCGCAGGTCCCTCTCGACATCCAGAATTACCCGGCCGTTCCGGTCTTCTACGGATCTGATGGCAATAGGGGTCACCTCCCTGCCCTGGTTGGCAAAAACAGCGAAAGCCCTGGCCATACGGAGCGGCGACGTCGATATGATCCCCAGGCCCAGGGGGTACACTCTGGGGAAGACGGCGCGTATCTGATCCTGGCTCGTATACCCCAGCAGGGCAGCGGCCCTGTCGATAGCCGCGTCAAAGCCGATGGAATCCAGGACCTTGAGGGAAGGCACGTTCATGGACTGCGCAAGGGCATCGTAGAGCAGCACCGTTCCCTTCCATTCGCCCTTGAAATTCAACGGCAAATAGGGGGTCCCGTCTTCGTTGTGGAACACAATGGGGCTGTCGTTTATCTGGGTAGTAGGATTCCATTTCCGGCTGTCAATGGCCGCCGAATAGTAGAGGGGCTTGAAGGAGCTTCCGGGCTGGAGATTGCCCTGAGTGGCGCGTATGTACTGGTTCGATTCATCGTACCTGGAACCCCCGATGATAGCCGTAATATAGCCGGTTTCGTTTTCAAGGGAAATCAGCGCCCCTTCTACGAGGTTCTGTTCAGTAGAGGTTTTGAGGTTCGCAAAACCCGCGCTGGTAAAGGGCTTTAAGTCCGGTATTCCGAAGGCCAGGGCAGCCATATCCACAATGGGATTGATGACCTTGGTATACCGGGCCATGGCTTTTTGTTCGTTCTGGCTGTTCGACGTGGCGTGGATATCCTCAAGGTCAAAGTAAAGCGAAAGAAGCTCTACAATGGGGATATAGGTCCGTTCGGCCTGGAGGTTGCTGGTTAAGGAAGATCTGGCGTACTCGGTGTTGGCTTTTACCAGGCCTTCTTCCATGAATTTAGCCGCCGCTTCCTGGTGCTTCAGGTTTAGGGTAGTGTGGACCGTATACCCGTCGCGGTAGTAGTCCATGGTCCCGTACATCATGCCGTCCAGTTCCCGGCGCACATATTCGCTGAACCACGGCGCCGCGTCTTCCCGGTTGTAGTACGCAGCGGTAGACGCCCGGGTATAATCGTAATTGTCCCAATAGTCGTTAAAGGAAGCCTCGGCTTCGTCCTTCGTGGTATAGCCCAGTTCGATCATGCGGTCCAGAACACTGCGCTGCCGGTCCATGGCGTCGTTGGGGTTGTTAAGGGGGTTGTAGCGTGTAGGGCTGGAAAGCTGGATCACCAGGATAGCCGCTTCAGCAAGGGTGATTTCCCGCGCGCTGTGGCCGAAGAAATACTGGCTCGCGGCTTCCACGCCGTACACTCCTGGGCCCATGATCATGTAGTTGAGGTATATTTCGAGAATTTCGTTTTTGGTATAGCGCCGTTCCATCTGGAGCGCCCACCAGAGTTCCCGTATCTTCCTGGTCAGCCGCAGATCCGTGCGGTCCGCGTAGAGGGTCCCTGCCACCTGCTGGGTGATAGTGGAGCCGCCGCCTAAAGAACCGCCGTGAAAAAGCTTCTGCCGTACCTGGCCGTACGCCGCCCGGACAATACCCCGTATGCTGAAACCCTTGTGGTTATAAAAGTCCGGGTCCTCCCGTGCCAGTACGGCGTAAATAAGGTGCTTAGGCAGTTCGTTCAGGGACACCAGTTCCCGTTTTTCGTCAGCCGAAAATTCCGTTACCAGGTTCCCGTTGATGTCCAGGATCTTTGTCGGCAGCGCCGGGGCAAGATCCATAAAATTTTCCTGGTTTTTAATATTTGATGTTTCTGCCAGCGACCAGCCAAGGCCGATCCCGATAACCACCGCCAGGACGACTATCACGGCTGCCAGAACGCGAATAAGAAAGGCAAACATTATGGAAGAATTCTGCCGGTTCATACTGAAAAGGTTATGTTTTGGCTTCAAATTTGTCAATATACCGCTAAACTTGACCCGCCATTAAGTTGTTGAGAGCCCGGCTGCGAACTTCCTTAAAAACAAAAACACGAATTAAAGCTTTCTGATAGTCTCTTCATCCAAACCGGTAATTTTACAAACAAAATCCACCGCAGCCCCTTCGGCCAGGGCTTTCTTAGCGATTTCTTTTTGTTCTTCTTCTCTGCCTTCCCGCCTGGCTCCGTTTATCCCGCTCGTCCAGTCGGACGCCGCCTTCTCGTATTGTTCATACGCCCGTAA
>JAITEW010000231.1 GCA_031281855.1 Treponema sp. | reverse complement strand
ATCTTGTTTTGAGTGAGCGTTCCGGTTTTGTCAGAGCAAATAACGGAAGTGCTTCCCAATGTTTCAACTGCCTGTAGTTTCCTGATGAGGGCGTTTTTGCTCACCATTTCTTTAACGCCATGGGTAAGCGTAAGCGTTACGATAAGCGCCAATGTTTCAGGAACCGCCGCGACCGCAAGAGTGACCGCTAACATAACAAGGTGCCATATCTCCTGTCCCTGGATAAACCCGATCACAAAAATCGCGAAAGCCGCGACAACCGCTATGCTGCTGATTGCCTTGCCCAGCTTGTCAAGCCTGAGTTGGAGCGGCGTTTTGTTTTTCCTGGTGTAATTGAGGTAACCGGCGATTTTCCCGATTTCCGTACTCATCCCCGTCGAGGTAACGACCGCGCGGGCGTGTCCGCTTACCACAAGACAGCCGGAAAAAACCATATTCAGGCGGTCGCCAAGAGGGGCGTTTTCCTTTTGCAGAATATCCGTATTCTTTTCCGATGGTTCGCTTTCGCCTGTCAGGGACGCTTCGTCAACGGTAAAACTTTCACATTCCAGAATACGGGCGTCCGCCGGTACAAGATCGCCGGTCTTCAAGATAATAATGTCGCCGGGAACAACAAGAGCGGTATCCATTTCCTGTTTATAACCGTCCCTGATCACAAAGCAGCTTGGACTGTTAAGAACCGACAGGGCTTCCAGCGCTCTTTCCGCGCCGCGTTCCTGGGTGATTGCAAGAATCACATTCATGATGACGATAGAAATTATTACTACCGGCTCGATAAATCCGTGCCCGTCGCGGAGCGCCAGCGCAAATGAAAGGACAGCGGCCAAAAGCAGGATAATTACCGCTACATCTTTAAGCTGGCGGATAATCTGTGAAAAGAGAGTTTCTTTCTTTTTTTCGGCAAATTTGTTAAGACCGAATTCAGCCTGCCGCCTCCCGGCTTCGCCTGCCGGTAAACCCTTATGCGCGTCTGATTTTTGCTTCTTCAACACGCTTTCTTTATCCATATTGTACCAATTTTCCATGATTACTCCTCAATATTCGCTATTCGCTTATTTCGCAGTTTTCATCGTTAATGTTATTTTATTACATTTTGACGCTATTGTCCGGTTTAACATGAAAAATCCTCCAAAAACAATTGGCTCTTCAGGTTTTGTTTTACCCACTTGAAACATCCGGTGATAAGCCCTTAATCATAGCTTGTATCTCCTTATAGTATAAGGGAACCTCTGGAAACTCCGGTTGAGTTTTCAGAGGTTCCCATAAAGATTTTTCGTAATTTTCTTATGCCATTTGCGGGCCGCGTTTAGAGTTAGGCACAAATTAAAGCGTAAAGAGGCCGTATGCGCGGTGTAATGTGCTTATATATCAGATATTGAACAAATCCAATGCCTTTACAGCCGGAACGCTACACAACAGCAGCAATCACGGCTGCCAGGGCGCAGAAGGCCAGGGCACCGATGTCCCGCAGGCCGAAGGGGTAGCGCTTGCAGCCCGACGCGGGAGTGCGGTAGTTGAAGCCCCGGAGTTCAGCCGAAATGGCGCCTCCTTCTATCCTTCTGACCGAGGAAATGAGCAGGGGCACGCAGAGGGGGAGCAGGAGCCTCAACTTTTTGAAAAAGTTTTTGGTGTCAAAGTCCACGCCCCGGGCGATTTGGGCTTCGATGATCCCCGCCATTTCTGCGGAAAAGATAGGGATAAAGCGCATAGCCGTCGTGAGCACGAAGGTGTATTTGTAGGGGATACGGAAATAGCGGCTTAAGACATTGGAGATGTCCCCCATCTGGGTCACCGAGAGCATGAGGGTCAGGGGCATAGCTGCGGCGATAAGGCGGCACACAAAGAGCAGGGAAAACAAAAGCCCCTTATCGGTGATGTAAATATTCAGCGGGAGCCGGAGAAGGACCTCCCCTTCTCTCACGAAAAAGATCTGAACGATAAATAACACCAGCGAAAGCTTTGCCAGCGACAGGAGCACCCGCAGGGAGCGTTTGATGATTCCACCCAGGGCGGACATGCAGAGGTTGAGGGCGATGATGCCCAGAACCGCCAGGACATTGCTGGCAATAAAACAGGACGCGCAGAGGACGAAGGCAAGGATAAGTTTGGTCAGAGGGTTAAGCTTGTGAAGAAAGGAATTCCCTGCTGTGTAATCCAGAAGCCCGGTCATTTCCCCCTCCCTGCGGCGCGCTCCACGGCGCTAACCATGTCGTCTATCGTAAAGATCTCCTCAAAGCCCCGCCCCAGGCCAAGGGCCAGGGAAACGATCTGGGGAGGAAGCAGGGACGCTTCGTCCAGGAGTTTTTTGTTCCGTACAACTTCCTTTGCGGGACCGTCGCCGATAAGGCGGCCCCGGCTTAACACCAGGCAGCGCCGGGCGAAGTCGGCTACCACTTCCATGTCGTGGGAAATCATGATGATAGCCGCGCCTTCCGCATGGAGGCCGGAGATGATGTCCATAATGGTCATGCACTCCCGGTAGTCCAGGCCTGTTGTGGGTTCGTCCAGCACCAAAAGTTCGGGCCTGCGTGCCAGCACCGAAGCCAGGGCGCACTGCTGCCGCTCCCCGCGGGAGAGGCCGAAGGGGTCCCGGTTCCCGTCAAGGCCGAAAAGCTCAAGCATTTCCTCACACCGGCGGTTTTTCTCACCTTCAAGTTCCGCAGGGGAAAGCCCGGTCCCGGCAAAGGCGTATTCCAGGCCGAAGCGGATTTCTTCCCGTACCGTGTTCTGGCAGAGCTGGCGGTCGGGGTTCTGGAAGAGGTAGCCTACGCTGCGGGCAAGAACGCTGGTCTTTACGGATCTCGTGTCCCTGCCGTCCAGGGTAACTTTCCCCGAGACAGGCTTGAGGAGGCCGTTGCAGAGCCGGCAGAGGGTGGATTTCCCGGCGCCGTTCTCACCGATAAGGGCGGCGAATTCGCCGCGGCTGATTTCAAAAGAGACATCGGTGATGATCCCCTGGGGGGCCGCCCCTGCGGCGTACGCGGGGTAGCTGAAACTGACGTGATCAAAACTAAGCATGTCCCGCCTCTGAAAGGACTTTCCTCATCATAGCCTCCGCGCAGGGAAGGTCGTGGGGCAGATCCCCGCTGTAAAGGCCTTTTTCTTTAAGCCTGTTCCCCAGGGTGGTAACTCTGGGTATGTTGACCCCCGCTTTTTCCAGGACCTCAGGCGCCTGGAGCACTTCCCCCACAGCGCCCAGGCGGATAAGGGAACCGGAATCCATCACCGCCAGGCGTTTGACAAATTCGCAGAGAAGCATGATCTTCTGCTCCACTACGATAATGGTAATGCCGTGCTTTTCGTTAAGCTCTTTAAGATACTCAAAAATTTTCCGGCTCGACTGGGGGTCCAGTTCGCCTGTAGGTTCGTCCAGGACAATGACAGGGGGCCGCAAGGCGGTAATAGCGGCGATAGCCACCTTCTGTTTCTGGCCCCCTGAAAGGGAACTTATCTCCCGGTAACGAAGTCCGGAAATACCCGCGGCAGCCAGGGCCCCTTCAAGGCGGCCTTCGATTTCTTCCTTTGGAATGCCGAAGTTTTCAAGGCCGAAGAGGAGTTCGTCCTCCACTACCGAGGCCACCATCTGGCCATCGATGTCCTGGAACACGCTGCCCGCCTCACGGGCCAAAGCCTCAAGGGGCGAGTCCACCGTGTCCAGGCCGTTGATCCTGACTTCGCCGTAAAAGTCGCCCGGAAAATGATGGGGAATAACGCCGTTTACCGCGTACATGAGGGTGGACTTCCCTGCCCCTGAAGAACCGATGATTCCCAGGAAATCTCCTTCGGCTATATCGATATTGATCTCTGACAGGGCGTTCCGTTCACCGCCTTCATAGCGGAAACCCAGGTTCTTTATGCTGATCATGTGTTTTCCAGGTTTGCCTTCTTAGGGAAAGCCTCCGGGTTCAGTCCTTTTTCAAAACCAGCTTTAACGGTATGTACAGAATCTGCACAATAACAGCGTTAATAGCGGCGGTGCCGAAGATAATCGCCATGAATATGGCCAGGGGGGTGGGCTTAATGTCCGCACCGGAGTAATACATGATATACATGACCGCGATAAACGAAAAGCCTGAAACCAGGGTGCTGAGGAAGGTACAGGCTATAGTCTTAACAGGCAGCCTGATTTTCTCCAGAGGGATTTTGATAAGCAGGCACATAGCTACCGCTCCCAGAAGCTCGCTGGCAAAGTTGATGTACGGCTGGCCGGGGA
Organism: Treponema sp.; assembly: GCA_031281855.1. Lineage (GTDB taxonomy): Bacteria > Spirochaetota > Spirochaetia > Treponematales > Breznakiellaceae > JAITEW01. The sequence goes on along the minus strand of JAITEW010000231.1, from coordinate 1,712 downwards.
AGAACTGGCAGATGGCTCCCGAAAGGAGCCCGATAACGGCGGCCTCGACGATTCCGGGCTTTATCAGCAGGATGGTCAGGCAGTACATAGCTATGATGAAGTTGGGCTTCATCCCGAAGTTGATCACTGTGCCGACGAAAAATTTGAGCACTGCCCCGGCTGCCAGAAGTATGCCGATTAAAAGCACATCCCGAATCTGGAGGCCCTTCTTCACCTGCCGGGCCGTTTCCCGCCTGACTCCGGAAGCGGTTCCGGCGTTTGCCGCTCCCGCGGCGTTCACATTCGTTGATTCCATGATTATCTCCTCGTTTCAGTTTGATGTAACGTTTCTATATAAAGAAGCGTTACTATATATAAGAACATACAGCGGAAAAAAAATCCTGTCAAGCAAATTCGGAAAAATTCGTCAAAAAAAGCGATTTTTAAAAATTCCGTTCAGCGGCGTTTTTTCTAACAGCCGTCTCCGCGCTCATGAAGCTTATATTCAGGTTTTCCCATCCCTGCCGATATTCTATATATGAGACGGATCCCATTTATCTTACTACTATTTATGATAGCGGCTTTTTGCGCCGCTCAGACCCCCGGAGAAGTTCCTTTCAGGCAAGAGGGAATCGCTTCCTGGTACGGGACTGAATTTGACGGCAGGCCTACGGCATCGGGAGAGATCTTTGATTCATCCCAATTCACCGCGGCCCATCCCAGCCTGCCCTTCGGGACGATCCTGAAGGTTACCAATACGCAAAACAACAGACAGGTCCAGGTACGGGTAAACGATCGGGGACCATTCGTTTCGGCCAGGATCATCGACGTATCCCGGGCCGCGGCCCAGGCCCTGGACATGCTTGCTACAGGTACGGCGCCGGTGGTAGTTGAGGCAGCCCAAGGATCGCCGGTTCCGGCAGCCGGACAGGCGCTGCCGGCAAACCCCCAGGGGGAATTGACTTCGGCGCCCCTGAGAGCTCAGGAAACAGCGCCGGTTTCAGTCCCTGAACAGACATGGCTTCAGGACCCTCCGGGCTCTCCTGCGTCCCAGACGGCCGCTTCAGGCGCTTATTCTGTAGCCATTTTGGGGGGCGTACCTCCTGCGGGAAACGGCAAATTCTACCGCCTCCAGGTCGGCGCCTACCGTATCCCCAGAAACGCCGTTGAAGCCTTCGACAAACTAAAGGCCGCAGGATTGAATCCCGCGTATGAACGGAACCAGGATCTTTACCGGGTGGTTCTTGCGGGGCTCAGATCCGAAGAAATACCGTCAATAGCGGAAAAACTTGGGGCAGCGGGATTCCGGGAAGCCCTTATTCGTGAAGAATGAAACAGGCTGAGGCTTAGATTTAGAGGAAAAAGCGCGCTTTTGGCCGCTTTTTTCAAAGCCATTCCCGAAACCAACCGGGTTTTGGGAATGGCCCGGCTTCAAGCTGAAAAAAGGAAGTGCGGGGCTGTCCGAAAAGGCAGCCCCTTTTTATCCAAAAGCGTCCCGGAGCAGGGAAGGTCCAAACAGGCGTCTTGTAAGTCCCCTTCCCTTCCTATACCATACGTGCATGAATAAACGGGCTTTAGGGGCGGATGTACTTTTACTGCTGACCGCCGGTATTTGGGGATTCGGCTTTGTGGCCCAGCGTTCCGGCATGGAATACATAGGGCCATTTGCGTTTAACGGAATACGCTTCCTCCTGGGAAGCCTTTCACTCCTGCCCCTCATAGCCTGGAGAAAC
>JAITEW010000016.1 GCA_031281855.1 Treponema sp. | reverse complement strand
CTTACGCTGATCGGAACAAACGTTCTGAAAAGCGGCAATAACCGGGCGGGGTTGGAGGCCACAGGTTCAACGCTGGTCATAACCGGATCCAGTACGGGAAGCCTTACCGCCACAGGCGGCAACTACGGCGCGGGCATCGGCGGCGGCGGCGCCCGTGACGGAGGCGCAGGAGGAGCCATCATCATCAGCGGCGGTACGGTTATTGCCACGGGTGGCCCAAATGGCGGCGGTGGCGCAGGTATCGGCGGCGGCGGCGTTTATAGCGGCGCGTATGGAAACGGGGGTGCCGGTGGAACCTTCACCATCAGCGGCGGTACGGTTACCGCTACAGGAGGCAATGCCACGTACTGTGGCGCAGGTATCGGCGGTGGTGGCGGCGGCAGCAGCGGGCACGGGGGCGCCGGTGGAACCTTCGTCATCAGTGGCGGCATGGTTACCGCCATAGGCCCCGCCAGTAGTAGTAGCGGTTACGCCAGTGCGGGCATTGGCGGGGGCAACGGTCACGAGACTGGAGCCAGGGGTACCATGACCACCCTTTCCGGCAACGCGGTGGTGTTCGCCTCATCTATAGCGCCCACGATCACTGACGGGTCGAACGCGACCCAGGCCATTGTCTTTAACGGCAACGGCGGTACGATGTACGGCGATGTTACGCTTCAGCAGGATGTTACGATTCCTTCGGGCAAGACATTGAATCTTAGCTCCGGCCAGACTTTGACCATTCCGGAGGAAGTAGCCCTGACCAACAATGGGACCATTAGAAAGAACGGCGGAACCATAAGTGGTACGGTAAGCGGCAATCAACCGCAATAGCCGGCAAGCAGTGATTCCGTTTTGCGGAATTACTGCGGCGGTACCGCAAGGCGGGCCGTCCCAAGACCCCGGGTCTTTTAGACCCGCTGGTCCTCCGGGGCGATCCGCCTTTTTTTGCGGCACGCAGATTAGTCACTCTTGCGTTAGCATTATATGGCAGCGGCAATCCGTTCCCGTACCAGTTCGCTGACAATCTCTTCCGGTGTTTTGTGGGTTGTTTGGGAAAGGGATAACAGGTATTCGGCAGTGCGGCTGTCAACACGCACCATCGGAATCCGTATGCGGGCTTTTGAGGGGTCTACCGTGGGCGGATTATTGGTATAATACTCGTCAAGGGCAAACGCTTCTTCTTCGGTCATGGTTTCCATAATTTCTCCTAATCTTCCAGCAAACTAAAAAATATGCTCCGGCATCGCATGGCGTGAAATATACAAACATGGGTATCATATTCATTGTATAGCATTTCAAGCAAATTACCATGCGTGTCAAACCCCAGACGGATATAGCGATTACCAGCGTCCGTGCCCTCAATCGGACCGTCATAGCGGGGATTTGTGAACGCATGGCGAATATCGGCTTCGCTCACGCCATGCCTGAAAATCGATTGTTTGAACTCAATTTCAATGTCCACCTGTTTAACATAACGGGTATGAAAAAGGAATACAAGGCATCGCGGGCATCCGCAGTAAACGCTTATTTGCATGCTATTATTGTTCAGTAAGCGCCATTTCACGGCGGATCATGCTGTTGATCAGCTCCGCCGGGGTTTTATTGGTCGCCATCATTTTCGCTTTAAAGAAACAAGGTGAAAGCGCAGGGGAGCCTTGAATCAGCGCCCTATGTGGAGTAGAGTAATTAAATGCGTCTAATCTCTGGTGCGGCTTTGTTTCTGGTTCTGCTGGTCCCGCAGGTATGGGCACAGACAGGAACGCCTGCTTCCCAGACCGGGGACCCGGCTTCTTTTATCGGCCTTACCCTGGAGGAGCTGATAGGGCGCTTCGGCGTCCCCCAGGCGGTTTACGCGGTCCGGGGGCTTGAGGAATGGCAGGATGATGTGGTCTTTGTTTATTCCCAGGGGGATTTTTATGTCTTTAAGGACAGGGTTTGGCAGATAGGGCTTAAATCGGCCTACCGTATCCGGGCAGGGGATCCCAAAAGCGCGGCTTTTCTGGCTCTCGGAGAAGGCGCTTCGGACAAAGGGGATTACGCGCTTTGCGCCCTGAGCGGCTGGAGCTGGCCTGTAACGATGCGGTGTAATTTTGACGAGGCCGGAAAGGTATCGGATATATTTATTTTCCGTTCCGACTTTTAAGTTAAGATTAGGATAAGAAGCGGCGGGTAATGGAGCGCTTTTATGGCTAAAATATGCCTGTGCCTAACCGGGCGTACCCTTGAGCGGGATTTAGAGATTCTCGAAAAATACCGGAAATACGTTGACATAGCCGAACTCCGGGCGGACTGCCTGGACCCTGACGAACGGTTCCAGCTTCGCCGTTTTCCTGAAATGGCGGGCCTCCCGGTAATACTGACCATCAGGCGGGGTATCGACGGGGGGAAATTTGTAGGCGGCGAAGGGGCCAGGATCACCATCCTTTCCAAGGGGCTGGCATTTGCCGAAGCTGACCGGCGCCGTAATTTCGCGTATGTGGATCTTGAAGAGGATCTTGAAGTTCCAAGCCTCGAAGAAGCGGCCCGTACCTTTGGGACCAGGATTATCCGTTCTTACCATAATATGCAGGGGGTGGATTCGGATCTTACCGGGAAGATCAAGGCCCTGTGGCGGGTAGGGGACGAGCTTGCCAAGGCCGCGGTAATGCCCCAGAACCTTGACGATGTCCTCAGGGTATACCAGGCTGCGAAGGAAACAGCCGGGGGGGAGAAGATCCTCCTCTGTATGGGAGAGTACGGGACCAACACCCGCATCCTGGCGGAACACATAGGATCCCATCTGAGTTATACCACAGTAAAAGGGGAGGCCGATCTTCCTGCAGCCGCATCGGGGCAGTTGGATCCCAAAGTGATGGCGGAAACATACCGCTTCCGGGAGATTACCAAAAAGACCAGGATTTTCGCTGTAACCGGATACCCACTCAAAGTTTCGGCGAGCCCCTATTTTTTCAATTCCATCTTCAGTATAGAAAACACCGATGCGGTTTATGTCCCTATTCCCGCGGATTCCATCCAGTCTTTCCTGCGCCTTGCGGAGGAACTGGGCGTCGCGGGGGTATCGGTAACGGTCCCTTACAAAGAAGCGGTTATCCCCTTCCTTTCTTACAAGTCCGAGCAGGTAAAATCCATAGGCGCCTGTAATACCATCGTAGCCAGTCCCCAGGGCTGGATGGGCTACAATACCGACGCCCAGGGCTTTTCGGATTCGCTTCTTGAATTTTCAGGCCGCAGGGATCTTAAGGGCAGGAAAATCACCATCATAGGCGCAGGCGGGGCCGCAAGGGCGGTAGCGGCGGAAGTATACCGCCTTAAAGGGAAGGCGCTTATACTGAACAGGACTGCGGTGCGGGCCCGGGAAGTGGCGTTTCCCTACCGTTTCGCCTGGTCGGGGCTGGACGCCCAGGGAATTGCCCTGATGGACAAGTACGCTGATATCATTATCCAGACCACCTCGGTAGGGATGGAGCCCAAAGCCGATGCGGATCCTATAGAGTTCTACCAGTTCAGAGGGAAGGAACTGGTGATGGATGTTATTTACAAGCCCGAAAAGACCCGCTGCCTCCAGCGGGCCGAAGCCGCAGGCTGCCGTATTCTTAACGGTTATGATATGCTGCTCCGGCAAGCCCGGTATCAGTATAAGTATTATACAGGAAAGGAATTTCCGCCTTCGCTTATCAACAGGGTGGGATTTTAGAATTTGGAGAGATGGAGGGAGAAAATGAGGAGGAAAAAAATATGGATCAGAATGAAATGAAGAAACAGGCCGGGAAGGCCGCTGTCAACGCTCTGGTAAAAAGCGGAATGAAGCTGGGTTTAGGGACAGGGTCCACCGCTATTCCTGCGGTGCAGCAGGTAGGGGCCCTCCTTGCGGAAGGGAAACTCCGGGGCATATTGGCGGTGCCTACCAGTTTCCAGACAATCATAGAATGTGAGAAATGGGGCATCCCCCTTTTTACCCTTAACTCCCGGGAGATTAACGGAGAGCTGGACCTTACCATTGACGGCGCTGACGAAGTGGATCCCCGGAACCGCTGCGTCAAAGGCGGCGGCGGCGCGCTGCTTCTGGAAAAAATCGTGGCTTACGCGTCTGCGGCGTATGCCCTGGTGATAGACGAATCCAAAACCGTTGAAAATCTGGGGCTCAAATTCCCGGTTCCTGTCGAGGTTGTTCCTGAAGCCAGGATCCCTGTAAGCAGGACCCTGGAAAGCCTTGGGGCTGAAGTGACCCTGCGGGAAGCGCTGCGCAAAGCCGGCCCGGTAGTTACCGATCACGGCAACCTGCTCCTGGACATACGCTTTAAGGAGCCTGTTGATCCTGCTGCCATGGAGGCGGAGCTTAACCGCATCCCCGGAATTGTGGAGAACGGTTTTTTTGCCGGCCCTCCGGGGGGCAGGCCGTTCAGCCCCGCGGTGTTTATCGCCCGCAGCGACGGCAGGGTGGAGACCAGGGGAGTGTGACGGAACGCGTCAGGTTCCTGTAATCGCATAACGAACGCCTCTGACAACTGAAGTTTTAGACGTTTCCATACTATTTTTATTAAAGGAATAATCATGGCTGTTGATAAACATATTAATTTTTTTGAGCTTGAGAAAGCTTCGGAAAAACCAGGCTGCCCTTTGTGCCGCATTGTAGCGGACAGGGCTAACCGGTACATCGACAATATGCTTTTTGAGCATGTTTCGGACAGGGTATTCAGGGCGAATCACCGCGCCGCCGGGGGGTTCTGCGATTTTCATTCCCGGAACCTCGCGGGTTTCAGGGACGGTCTTGCTGTGGCGATCCTCGGCAGGGACATTCTGGAAGACCGGCTTTCTTCTTTTGAAAAGCACAAACCCTGGCGCCCCAGGGGCTCCTGCCCGGTCTGCGCGGAACGGGACCGGATCGAAGAAGAATACCTGAGTTTCCTCGCTTCTTCCGGAGGGGACAGCGCTGAAGAGAAAGAGCTCCGGGAAACGTTCTGCGCTTCCGAAGGGCTCTGCGCCCCTCATTATTCGGGGCTCCTCTTTACGCCTAAAGGCAGGGAACGCCAGGTTCCCAAGTGGCTTACGGATTTCCATGAAGCTAAATTCACGGAGCTCCTCAGGCGTACAGGGCAGTTCATCGAGCTTTCGGCTTACGGAAGGCAGGAGGAATTTGCCCGGCTCCCGGAAAAGGATCAACTGGTCTGGAAAGAACTTGCCCTGACCCTGCGGGGAACGGCGGACTAAGGCGGATTACATGAAGTTACCATGGACAAAAAGCCGTCCGGCTATGATAGCCGCGGCGGTAGAAGACCGGCGTTTCAGTTTTTTTATATGCTGCGTCGCTACGTTCGGGACTGTGGCGTTCTCTTTCCTGTCGCCCCAGATTATCCGTTATACCGTTGACTCCGTAATCGGCGACGCGCCGCTGGACGCCCCGGCGTTTGTGGCGCGCTTTGCGGACGCCCTTGGAGGGACCGCCGCGCTGCGGCAGAACCTGTGGATCTGCGCCCTTCTTACCCTGGCTGCGGCCTTTTTATCAGGCATCCTCAACGGCGTAAGAAGGTATACCAGCATCGAAGTAGGCGAGACCGCGGCCTGGAGGCTGCGGAACACGCTGTACGGCCATATCCAGAAACTGTCCTATGACTGGCACGTAAGCTGCCAGACCGGGGACATTATCCAGCGCTGCACTTCTGATGTGGACAATATCCGCAATTTTATCCAGAACCAGCTTTCGGAACTGATGCGGACTTTCTGCGTCTTAACCGTGGCCCTGTTTCTGATGTTTTCCATGGATGTCTTTATGTCCCTGGTGTCTCTGGTTCTCATCCCGGTGATCGTGGTTTTTTCTTTCGTGTTTTTCAGGCACGTGTCCAGGCAGTTCACCAAGGCCGACGCCGCCGAAGGGATGATGCAGGCCTGCGCCCAGGAAAACTATACCGGCGTCCGGGTGGTCAGGGCTTTTGGCCGGGAGTCTTACGAGATGGAACGGTTTTCGCAGCGGACCAAAACCTACGCCGACTTGTGGATTCGTATCGGAAAGCTGCTGGGCCTCTTCTGGGGCGGGGGCGACTTTATCTCAGGACTCCAGCTTGCCATCATCGTAGCGGCAGGGGTTTACCGGAGCGTGCAGGGCGAACTTTCTCCGGGCACCTTTCTGGCTTTTTACTCCTACTGCAACTGGATGATTTGGCCTGTGCGCCAGTTGGGGCAGATCCTTTCGGATCTTTCAAAGACCCTGGTAAGCGCCGGCCGGGTGCGGGACATACTGGCCACAGAGCCCGAGACTGACCCAGCCTCGGCAGTACAGCCTGGTATCACAGGGGAAATCCGTTTTGAGAACGTTACCTTTGCCTACGGGTCAGGGGAACCGGTGCTGAAAAATATTTCCTTTGACATAAGGCCCGGCAAGACCCTGGCTATACTCGGGAGCACCGGATCGGGAAAGTCCACGTTAGTGCATCTCATCTCCAGGCTTTACGATGTCCCTGAAGGTTCCGGGCGCGTCACTGTGGACGGCGTGGACATACGCCGCTACGAGCGTCGCCACCTGCGCCGGGCCGTGGGCCTGTGCCTCCAGGAGCCCTTCCTCTTTTCCAAGACCATCAGGGAAAACATCGCGGCAGGAAAACCCGGCATGAGCATTGAGGAGGTCCGGAGCGCCGCGGCTGCGGCCCAGGTGGACGGGACTATCATGGAGTTCGCTGAAGGTTACGAAACCGTCGTCGGCGAACGCGGGGTTACCCTTTCGGGAGGCCAGAAACAGCGGGTGGCTATTGCCCGTATGCTGGCGTCGGCGCCCAATGTGGTGATTTTCGACGACAGCCTTTCGGCAGTGGATACCGAGACTGACGCTAAGATCCGCGCGTCCATACGGAAATGGGTCAAAGACGCAGCGGTGATTATCATCTCGCACCGTATTTCAAGCCTCATGCAGGCTGACGAAATCCTGGTGCTCCAGGACGGGGCAATAGAGGAACTGGGTTCCCACGCGGAACTCCTGGCGCTGAACGGCGCTTACCGCCGTATCTTCGACTTGCAGACCGGAAACAGAGAAGATTTTTAAGAGGAACATTTATGGCAGATTTTGAAGAATTTGATTATAACAAACCCATGTCCCTGGGGATATGGAAAAAGATGAAGCCCTTTATCTGGCCCCAGAGAAAGGCGCTGTTCCGCTGCGCGCTGCTCATGCTCAGCGCCGCAATCATAGACGTCAGCTTCCCCCTGATCCTGGGCTACGCTATTAAGCACAACATCGAGCCCCGCAGCGCCGAAGGCTTAGGGCTGCTTCTGGCAGCCGCTGTGGGCCTCATGCTGATTCAGGGCATTAACGTGCGCTTCTTCGCGGCCTTGGGCCTCAAGACCGAAGTGACTATCAGCCGTTCTTTGCGGAACGCGATTTTTTTCCATCTCCAGAAACTGAGCCTTTCGTATTACAACAAGACCCCTGTGGGCTACATGATGGCCCGTACCAATTCGGACACCGGACGCATCGGCGATCTTATCGCCTGGGGCTTCATCAATTTTTCCTGGTCCGTTTTCTACTGTATCGGGGTGGTCATCGCTATGTTCATGGTTCACTGGCAGATGGCCATTATCGTCTGCTGTACCATCCCGCCTTTGGCTATCCTCACCTGGTTTTTCCAGAAAAAAATCCTGACTACCAACAGGATCATGCGGAAGCTCAACTCCAAAATGACCGGGGCTATGAACGAAGGGATCACCGGCGCCAGGACCGTAAAAGTCCTGGTGGCTGAAGACGAGAGCCTTAAGGAGTATTCGGAGATCACCGGCGATTACCGCCGCCACGCCAACCACATGGCCGCCCTGCGGTCGGTGTTCACGCCGTTGGTGCTCTTTGTCGGTTCCGCCGCTACCGCTGTGGTCCTGGCTTTCGGCGGTTACGAGATCGTGGTCCTCGGGGCGGACCTTTCCGTACTGGCGATTTTTTTGCAGTACGCAGGCAGTTTCTTTGATCCTATCCAGAACATCGCCAACAATATCACCGAATTCGTTTCCACCCAGGCTAACGTTGAGCGGGTAACAGGCCTCCTTGAACAGGAGCCGGGTATCACCGATACGCCTGAGGTTACCGAAAAATACGGGGACACCTTCAATCCCAAAAAGGAAAACTGGGAGCCCCTGCGGGGGGAGGTGGAGTTCAGGGATGTGACCTTCAAGTATCCTGACGGCGCCGAAAACGTACTGGAGCACTTCAACCTTCGCGTTGCCGCGGGCACCTATGCTGCCATTGTAGGCGAAACCGGCGCCGGAAAGTCCACGCTGGTCAACCTGGTCTGCCGCTTTTTCGAGCCTGTCAGCGGGGCCATCCTGGTAGACGGCAGGGACTACCGCGAACGGAGCCAGCTTTGGCTTCACAGCGCCCTGGGCTATGTGCTCCAGAGCCCCCACCTTTTTACCGGCAGCATCAGGGACAATATCCGTTACGGCCGCCTTGAGGCGTCGGACGAGGAAGTCGAGGCGGCGGCCCGTATTGTCCATGCCGACAAGGTTATCGCAAAGCTGGAAAAAGGCTATGATACCGAAGTAGGCGAGGGCGGCGACCGCCTTTCCACAGGCGAGAAGCAGCTCATCTCCTTCGCCCGCGCGGTGCTGGCTGATCCCAGGATCTTCATTCTGGATGAGGCCACGAGTTCTGTTGATACTGAAATGGAAATGCTCCTCCAGCACGCTATCTCAAAGCTCCTGGAAGGCCGTACCAGTTTTGTCATCGCCCACAGGCTTTCAACCATCCGCGGCGCGGACATCATCCTGGTAGTCCATGACGGCAAGATCATCGAGCGCGGCACCCACAAGGAACTGATGCGCGCCAGAGGCCGCTACCACGATCTTTACATCCGCCAGTTTGAGGAAGAAGCCGAAGAAGAGGTCTTGAGGACGGTATAAGAGCAAAACTCGACCCGCAATCACGCCTTGATAACCCTGGAGCGGGGAAAATCCCGGGAAAAACGCTTGTTCCAGGGATTTTACGCCAAGTGCGGGTCAAGTTTTGCCCTCTTGGGGGGGAAGAGTACCTTAACTGCAAAATGAACAACCGCAGGGCAAGCCCTGCGGTATCTTTTAACCTTCAAGCTTTATCCTGATAAGAAAACAGCTCAGACTGATTCCACTCATGTATTTTTTGGTATTCCTCGGGTTTTCGCCCCTGATTCTTGACATATCGTTGTATCATCTGCTCATCCCCGTGTTCCCCTACACTCCCCACATAATAGCCCCGCGTCCAGAATTCCCCTCCCCATAACTGCTTCTTCACTTCTGGATGCCTTTCGAATATTTTTCGTGCCGTTATACTCTTTATCGTTCGTACTATCTGCTCGGGGCTGTACGTTGGCACCGACTGTACCAAGAAATGTACATGGTCTCTTTCCGTCCCTATCTCTAAAAATTTTATCTCATATCGTGCTTCTATCCCAAGGCATATTTCTCTCAATTCCTTATCGACTTCTTCTGTTATTAGGCGAAGCCTATACGGTTTAATACCCCGGAGCTTGCTGCGGTTGTAAACAGAATAGATTTAGAGGAAAAATCAGCAACATCTTGGTATTGTGAGCAATCTGTATGTTTTGGCAATGCTGAATAAGTAACGCCAATCAAACAACAAAAAATTTTGTCGATACCGCAGGGCTTGCCCTGCGGTTGTTCATTTAACCCCGATGTCATTAAACTTTTTGAACTGAAACGCTGGAACCTCTATACCATTCTCGCAAAATTCGGAATTCCCCCTCGTGTCGCCAATATTTCCGACAAGTCAACGGCGT
>JAITEW010000371.1 GCA_031281855.1 Treponema sp. | reverse complement strand
CCTGGATGGATTCAACCCTCACCCTGGAAGCGTCTATCCTGCCTGCGGCCTGGGCTTCCGTTTCGCCAGCCAGAAGGTTCCTGAGTATCTGCTCGTCCCCGCTTTCGACCGCCCCCTCTTCCCCTACACGGCCTGAAATGGCGCCTCCCATAGAGAGCACATAGACCAGGGATACCGAAAGCTGATCCTTCAGTATTTCCTTGACCAGAGTGGGTTCGGCGAGCCCCGAAGTTTCCTTCATGATAAGGCCCGTAAGGAACTGGATAGGGCCCGCGTCGCCTTCCCGAATGCGGCGGACCTCCTGGGGGTTGCTGTCTACAATTTTTTTGACAAGCGCCTCAATGGCTTTTTTGTCCGTAAGCTGTTCCCAGCCCCGCTGCTGGATGATATCTTCAGGGTTCCGGTCCTCTTCCAGCACTGCCGTGATAGCCTGCTTGGCGATGCCGCCGTGGATTCTCCGTTCCCTGAGCATTTTAAGTATCCCGGCAAACCGTTCGGGCCCCAAAGGGGCTGTTACCAGGTTCTGGTTCAGACGCCGGATTTCCTTTATGACATGAGAGGCCATCCACTGGGCGCATTCCCTCGAAGAGGCTCCAAGGGCGACGGTCTTCTCGAAATAGTCGGCCCTGCTCTTTTCGTCGCAGATAAATTCAGCCTGAAGCTGGGTAAGGCCGTACTGATCCATAATCCGGTTTCTGCGGAATTCAGGGAGTTCCACGGTGAAGTGATCCAGGGCTTCCAGGATCCCGGGCCCAGGCACAAAAGGGGGGACCAGGGGCGTTTCGAAGCGCGGTTTTTCCTGGGTCCGGATCTTAAAGGGTTCTGTGGCGTTTTTCGCTTCGTTCCAAATACGGCTTTCGCTGATCACCGTGCCTCCGTTGGTGATGATCTCTTCCTGCCGGGACAGTTCGGTGTTGATCGCTTTGTACACAAAATTGAAGGAATTGAGATTTCTGAGCTTTACGTAGTAATCCGGACTCTGGGGATACAGGGCGATAGCCGCATAGGCGTTACATCGGATAAGGCTTTCCCAGGGTATCTGGGGAACAGGGCCCTGCCGGAGTATCTCAAGGTACTGGATGCGCCTGCGGAGGTCGGAAAGGAAGACTTCGGCTTCCTCGCCTATTTCAAAGTCCGCCGCTGTTTTGAGCCTGAGGGAAGGGAGCCCGGCGCTGGTATAATCCATGTAAGGCTCCTGTTTGGCCCTGCGGGTAAGCCTGCCGGCGTCTTCCTCAATGCGAATTTCATCGATTCTGATGCGCTTTTTCCTGCAGTGGAACATGATGTCCATAAAAGCGTTTTCGCCTAACTTCACCGAGTACCTGGAAAGGGCGCGCCCTTCGGGCATAGGAGGAGTGGTCAAATTCCGCTCGTATTTCGCTTCCCTGATGATAGAGCCCCCAAGCCCCCTGACAAGAAGATAGGCCTTTCCCGCTGCCTGGGGGTTCAGGCGCGGCGGGGCTTCTCCCCGGCATATTGGGCAGGACTCCTGGGCGGCGCAGGAACAGAAGGTTTTCATACCCTGGGATTCGGCATTTCCTCCCAGGAGGATGCGGACTTCCAGGGCAATATGGGGCTTGTACAAAATCACCTCGAAAATATCCGAAAAATGCCATTTTATCGAAAAAAATAATGGCAAATTCAGCAAAGTAAAGATATAATAAGTATATCTTGAAAAAAAAATCGTATAAAGGGGATAAAATTCAAGTTTTTTGAAATCTTAAGCGTCCAAATTTGTTTGACTTTTTAATAGCAATGAAGTAAAGTAGAAAGAATTTACCAGGAGATAGAGAGAAGCGGGGGGGAGTCCCCTTCCTCATACCGGGAAAAGAGGAGCTTTTGTGACGAGACGCGATTTCCCTAAGATCCATTTCTATGATCAGGATTTTGTCGATATTTATGACAAAACCTGGGCATGGATCCAGGATTATTGGAACACAGGCAGTGAAGGCAGCATTATAGAGGGGAAATTTTTTTCCTATCCCGGAAGCCAGGTGATTCAGCAGACAGACGCGATTTTTTCGTCATTTTTCCTGGTTTATTCCAACAGGATCTACCAGGCCCATCCTACGCTTGATATCTTTTACCAGCGCCAGGAACCCAACGGGGCCATCCGGTCGGCTTATAATATCGAAACCGGCCTGCCTGTAGTGGGGGAAGATAACCCCGAGGGCCTGGGGCTGCCCCTTTTCGCCTGGGCTGAATTCAACCTCTACCATAAATCGGCCAACAAGAAGCGGGTCAAGGACGTGATCCCTATACTCCACAAATACATGGAATGGATAGACTCGGTATTCAAGCAGCCTAACGGCCTTTACCGGGTGCCTTTGAGCGCCACAGGGATGCCCAATTCCCCCAGAGAACGGGCCGCGTATCCCCTGGACTTCAACACCATGGCGGCGGTGAACGTCCTCTATATGTCCGCGCTGGCGGATATACTCAACGACAAGGAAGCCAGCTTCCAGTATAAAAAGCAGTATTTCTCCCTTAAAACCCGGATCAATTCCCTTATGTGGGACAGCGAGGACGGGTTTTACCACGATATCGACAGAAACGAAAAACGGCTCCCGGTAAAGACCATAGCCGGGTACTGGCCCCTCCTGGCGGAGATCCCTAATGACGACAAGGCTGAGCGCATCATCGCCAAACTGCAGGACCCTAAATTTTTCGGCGCTCCCCATCCGTTTCCGTCCGTTTCCGTTTCCGAGAAGGGTTTTGACGATAACGGCCACGGTTTCAGGGGTTCTGTTTTTCCCCACCTCACCTTTATGGTGATTAAAGGTCTGGAACGGTACCAGCGCTGGGACCTGGCCCGGGAATGCGCCATCAGGCACCTCTATTTCGTGCTGGATTCCATGAGCCCTGACGGCAACCACCACAAGGGCAATCTTTGGGAGGCGTACCTGCCGTTAAAGGAAGGACCTGCCCAGTGGCCGGGGAGGAGCGATTTTCCCCGGCCCCAGTACCTCACCTACGCGGCTCTTTCCACAATCTGCCTGACGATTGAAAACATCGTGGGTCTTTTTATCTCCCTGCCCAGAAAAACGGTAGACTGGATCATCCCTAACCTCGAAATTATGGGCGTAGAAAATCTGTCCCTCAAAAAGAACATGATCACCATCCTTTCCAACAAATCCGGCAGAGGCTGGGAAATTCACATGGAGAGTGAGAAACTCTACTATTTTACGATAAACATTCTTGGGAAAAAGAAAAAAACTCTGCCCATTCCTTCAGGGAAGTGTTCGATGCTTATAGATAAACTTTAGGCTCCTGAGGCTTTCCCAAAAACTGAAGTTTTGGGAAAATCTCTCCTGTCAGAGAGAAAGCGCGGTTATGGATAATAAACCCCGTGTGGTCGCGGTGCTGGAGATT
>JAITEW010000365.1 GCA_031281855.1 Treponema sp. | reverse complement strand
CTGGCCAGGATCGAAGGCAAAAGTGTTTTTGTCGATCTTGCCGCGCCGGGCGATTTGGCTGTCCTGCACATAACCGAAGAGCGCCGCAGTTGGGCCAGGGCGGAAATCGCGGAAATTTTGGAGCCTTCACCCCTGCGTGTTGAGCCGGCCTGTCCCTTGTTCGGGCGCTGCGGGGGCTGTTCCCTCCAGCACCTGAACTACGATGCCCAGCTTTCAGCAAAAGAGAAGATACTCAAAGAGGCTTTTTTCCGCATCGGCGGCATAGAAGCGCCGCATATCCGTATACGTCCCTCTCCTCCCCTGGAATACCGGAACCGGGTCCAGTTTCACTGTTTCCCGGCCGACCGCAGGCGACTTGGTTTCAAGCAGCGGAAAGGGCCGGCTATAGTTCCCCTCAGGGACTGCCCGGCCGCGGACCCGGGGATACGCAGAGCCCTGGGGGAAGGGGGGCTGGTCCCGCCGCCGGACAAGGACCGCTTCACTGTGTACAGCAGGGGGGGGGTCTTCCTTTCCGAAGGCGGGAAGAGCCGGGGCAGGGTTTCCCTGGGAGGAAGGGAACTTCTTATGGACGCTGGGGTCTTTTTCCAGAGCAACGGGACCATGCTGGAACTTCTGCTGGAAGATCTGGCCGCTGCGGCTGAAAAGGCGGACCCGGGGCTTCCAATGGCCGACCTGTACTGCGGGGTGGGAACCTTCGCGGCCTTCCTGGGAAACCGCTTTCCCCGGACGGATCTGGTGGAAGAAAACAAAACCGCCCTGGCCCTTGCAAGGGAGAACCTTGGCGGAGACTGCCGGTTTTTTGCTCTTTCAGATGATGAATGGGTAAAGTCCCTGAAAGGGAAAGAAGCCTGGGGTTTTATGGTGGTTGATCCGCCAAGGGAAGGACTTTCGGCCCTGACCCGGCGGTATCTGGCGGAAAAGTCCCCCCCTCCCCTTCTGGCCTATGTCTCCTGCGATCCCGCTACCCTGGCAAGGGACGCCGGAGAACTTGCAGCCGGGGGCTATACTGTAAAGGAACTCAATTTGTACGATTTTTATCCCCAAACAGCCCATATCGAAAGCCTCGCGGTTTTCACCAGAGAAGGAGCCGGTCATGGACGCTGAAAACCGGCATGCCCTTGTTCCGGGACTTCTCACCTTCCCTTTTTTATTTATACTTTTATTATTTATAATCTCCGGCCTAAGCGCCCAGGAGCTTCCGCCTGACCCGCCCTATGATGCCCCCCCCTGGTGGCGGCAGGCCCTGGGAGGCGCCGTTACCGGCCCTCCTGCGGCGCAGGCGGAATCGGTGGTGATGGTCTGCGACGGGGGCAACGTAAAGGCCTACAGTTGGCAGGGCCGGCCCTTGTGGGACTATTTTGCCCGCGGCAGGCTCATGCCCTATGTTACCCGTTCACGGGAAGGGACCAGCTATATTTGCCGCACCAACGGGATACTCATAGCCCTGAACCGGGCCGGCCGGGAGCTTTGGCGCATCAACCTGGACGAACCCCTGGCGGCTCCGGTGATAACAGGCTGGGACGGGCGGCTCTTTGTTGTTACTCCCGGTAAGATAATCTGTTATACCGCATCGGGTTATACGCTTTGGTCCAAAAAGCTGGAAAAGCCCATAGCCTTAAAACCCGCAAAGGATGAAGAAGGAGGCTTTTTCCTGGTTCTGGAAGACGGAGAGTTGCTGCGGATTGACGCCTTTGGCAGAACTATTACGGAAAAGCTTGCGTCCGCGCCGGTTACGGCAGCGGTAGTACGGCTTGCGAAGGGGAATTTCATCCTCTTTTTTTATCCCGACGGTACAATGGAACTGCTCGACACCGCAGGCGGCGGCAGGGAGCCTCTTAAAGGCATCCCGCGGCCGGTTTTCCCTGTTGCCGCGGCGGGATGGGGCTCCAACGCGGCTCTGCTCATGCGGGACGGCAAAGTAGCGTATCTTTCTATAGACCAGCGCAGGATACTCTGGACCGGTGAAACCCATCTTTCACCAGCGGATATAAAGGGGAATTTCGAAGCGAACCTTTTCGTTGACGAACGGGGCGTCTATCTTACAAGCAGGACCGGCGCGTCGGCTTTTGCCGGTGACGGCAGGCGGCTCTGGCTAATCCGCCTCCGCGGCGCAGCGGCGATCCCTTCTTTCAGCGACGAAGGGGTGCTCTATTCCGGAGGCCAGGACTGGATACTTAACGCCTATAAGCTTGAAGAACGGGTCAGGGCCCAAAAGCGGGTGCTTTACGGCCCCGCCCCTGAGGGGGATTACGGGACCGGTACGCCTCATCCTGAACTCTGGGCCGATTACTATTTCCGCTACAACGAAGAGGACATGAGGGTCAGGTTCGGGGAAATGAGCCGGGCCATACAGGAAGGCCGCGTTGGGGAGCATGAAAAAGAATACGCTTCGCGGCTTATGGACATAGCCGGGAGCTCCCTGAAAAGCTCCCGCTCTGAGCTTCAGCCGCCGGTATTCGTGCGCTACCGGGCCGAGGCTGTCCGGCTTCTGGCCTATATCGGCTCCCGGGAAACGGTGCCCTTCCTGACGGAACTTTTTACCCAGGACAGCGACACCCTGGTCAAGGCGGCTGCCGCTGAAGCGCTGGGAAAAATCGGCGTCGATCCCGAAGGCCTGGCGCTCCGGGCTTTTTCCAATGCCGTTTTCCCCCCCGCTCCTCTGAGAGACGAACATGCCCTGACCTCTGTGGCCGCAGCGACAGGGGCGATATGCCGCTTCTCAGGGCCGCCTTTGAGCGACGCCGGGGTGCGCATCCTGACATCCCTTGCGGGACCGGACAGGCCTCCGCAGGTACGGAACCAGGCGGAACGGGAGCTTAAAACCTTGCGGCGTTAGCAAATATTAGATATAATATGAGAAGATATTCGAATAAACAGGCATCTAACGCAGAAGTACAAAGGAGCGCCTAACGTGAAAACTATCTCCTGTAATGCTCAATCAAAGCTGGCTCAAGTGAGGTTGTTATATATCTTTTTCTTTGTCCTTGGAATTCTGGCAGCCGGAACCGGCGTATACGCCCAGGTTAACCGCGGCGAATTGGAAAATCTGGGGCCTGTGGAATTTATCAACTACGAAGGGCCCTATACCCGCATCGAAACCCGCGCCCAGATCCGGTCCATCGGTTACTCCCTGGGGGTGATGGTCCGGAGCGGACAGGCCAGAGCCGGCGGCGCAGGCCGTTACTTTGTTATCCATTCGGTCTCCGCTGCCGACGGTTTCAAACTGGACGCCGATATTTTCGGTTTAGGCGTGGATGTCGGTGTTGACCATATCAGAAACCTCAGACTCATCCTCCAGGGCTATCTTGAGGCGGCTTACAATTACACCGAAAGGGACGCCGCGCTTCTGGCTGAATATATCACTATCTATAACGCCGTCTACCGGGGGAACATGAATTACCTCAATTCGCGGTACAAAAAACCGGTAATGGACGCTATAACCCAGGACAAAGCGGGGCTTTCGATACGCTACGACGAATGGCCGGGTAGGACCCTTATGCTCATCCCTCTGGGAATGGGCAGCGCCGGCCCGCTCAATACTATCGACACCTCTCCTCTCACAGACAGCAAGGTTACCGAACAACTGCGGCAGGAACCGGATCGCGGCGTAGACAGCCGGAAAGACATGGTGGATCTCAAGGAACGCCAGTCCGAACAGGCGAACCAGGAAGCTGAAGTCAGGCGGGAGGCTATACGGGAAGAAGAACAGCGCCAGGCCCGGGAACGGCAGCAGGTTCAGGAGCAGCAGCGTCAGGCGCAGGAACAACAGCGCCAGGCACGGGAGGAACAGGAACGGGTAGCCCAGGAGCGGCAGGATGCCAACGCGGACCAGAAGGCCCTGGACGCGCGCCAGCAGCAGGCGGCGCAGCAGGAACAGCAGGCTCAGGAGCAGCAGCAGGCGGCTGAGCAAAAACAGCAGGAACTGGATCAGCGCCAGGAAGAACTGGATCAGCAGAAAGAGGAAGCCGGGCAGATCCAGGATTACGCGGATCAAAAGGCCCAGGAAGCCCAGGATGATCGCAAGGGAATCGCCGAAGATCAGCAGGCCCTGATAAACCAGGAACCCAGGCCCGAACCCGTACCGGGAGTCCTGGGGGCCGCTATTATCACCCCTAACGCCTCCCTTGGCCGGGTAGTTAAGCTCGACCCCGATAACGGCCAGGAAATAAAGCGCTCTGCGCTCAATACGGTTAACGCCAGGAGCCTCAATACCGTTGACGGAAAGATCCTCGCTGTAGCCGGTGAAAACCGCGGCAACGGGGCAATCAGGCTTATCGAGATCTCCCGGGATACGCTGGAAATGGTTAAACAGGGGGACGACGACATCGCGCCTAACAGCCTCCTTTGGGTCAACGGCAGCGACCTCTACGCCGTCGCCACTTCAGGCGGCAACCTCTACTTGGCCCGGTTTAACACCGATTTGGTCCGCCAGGCAAGGTCCTCGATTACCGTGCACCCCTTCGCGGCTGTCAGCTTCTCTGACGGGAGCCTTATTACCCAGCGGGCGGACGGCAGCGCTGTAGTGCTGGATCCAAAGAGCCTGGCTGAGAAACGGTAAAAAATTGAAAGCGGGAAACAAGCTCGATTTAAGATTCTTTGCGGAAAAACTGTAGTTCCGGCTCTGTCAGGGGCCGGCTTTCGCCTTCCCCAAGGGTTCCAAGCCTGACCGGCCCTATGCGTACGCGCATGAGTTTTTCAGGGTGGAGGTGGAAATGAGAAAAAACCCTGCGGATTTCCCGGTTTTTGCCTTCAACCAGCACTACCCTGAGGGATTTCCATCCGGTCTTTTCTATCTCCAGGGCCCGGTACAAGACGCCTTCTATCAAAAGGCCCCTGGAGAATTCATCCGCCACCCGGTCCGGGATGGGAACCGACGACTCCACCAGGTATTCCTTTTCTATCTGCGAACCAGGGTGGCTTACCTTAGCGGCAAAACCGCCGTCGTTGGTAAAGATAATAAGCCCTGATGAAAGGTAATCCAGGCGGCCTACGTTATAAAGCCGTTCCGGCAGTTTAGGCAGGAGTTCCAGGGCCAGACGCCGCCCCTGGGGATCCGAAGAGGCGCAGATGTACCCGGACGGCTTGTTCAGGACCAGGTAGTGAAAGCGGGTCTCAGGCTCGAGGGGCCTGCCGTCCAGGAGCACCGTGTCGCCCGGGAAAACCTTTTCCCCCATAGCCGTGACTACCCGGCCGTTCACCATGACCCGGCCCTGGGCAATGAGCTTTTCAGCAGCCCTCCGGGAAGCGGCCCCTGAGTGGGCAAGGTACACCTGGAGCCTGAGCCCCTCAGTTTTCTCCGTCAAGTTCAAACCGCTCCGCTTCGCTTTCGTCCAGTTTAGGCAGATCCGCTATGCTGTCAAGCCGGAAAAGCCTGAGGAAATCCTTGGTAGTGCCGTACTGTATGGGCTTTCCGGG
>JAITEW010000329.1 GCA_031281855.1 Treponema sp. | reverse complement strand
TCTTTCCCGCCGTCTCAGGCAGATGGACGAAAAAGTCGTCGAAGAATCGCCTTTTCTGGAGTGGGGGTAGTAGATTGCTTAGACTAAAAGGCCTATCGCTTCAGGGTGCCCGGCTGCTTTGCATTTCTCTTTCAATATAATGTATCTCGATAATGTATCTCGCACACATCCGAGAGCATCACGTCTTTATCTGGACTTCGATGTTTACCATTGAGCGGTCCGGGAGTTTCCCCGGCACGCCCCGCTATACCGCAGGTTCAGGGAACCAGAAAAAATTCATAAAACACAACTTTTTTTGAAATTTCGCTTGACACATTCTTGTTAGTAGGGTATAACACATATGTTAGGATATTATAACAGATCTTTTATATCCAACAAGGAGATGTTTTATGAAAAAAGTGCTCATCCTTTTTTGGAGCGGTACGGGTAATACCGAGACCATGGCAGGATCGGTCGCCAAAGGCGTCCGGGACTCAGGGGGCGAAGCGGAACTGCTGCCGGTGGAAAAGGCGGACGCGGCGCTGGTAAAGGCGGCGGAAGCCCTGGCCTTTGGCTGCCCCGCTATGGGAAGCGAGGTTCTGGAAGAAAGCGTTATGGAACCCTTTATCGCTTCCCTGGGCAAGGCGGAACTGGAAGGGAAAAAACTGGGGCTCTTTGGCTCCTACGACTGGGGCGACGGCCAGTGGATGCGGGACTGGGCCGCGCGGATGAAGGAAACAGGGGCGCTGGTGGACGGCGAAGGGGTTATTACCCAGCTTATCCCGGGGGAAGACGCGCTAAAAGCCTGCGCCGAATTAGGCAAACGCCTGGCTGCCGGTTAATCCATGACCGCCAAAGAGTATCTTGCCTGGGCCTACAGCCTCATACCGGTAATAAAAGAGGAACGGCAAAAAATCGAGGTGTTTATACACTGGGCCGCAGGGCCTCTTATTGCGGGCATCAAACCTGCCGCGCTTGTCCAGATCCCCGGCAGCCACGGGCTTGCGGGGATCTGGAAAAAAACCGGCGCGGCTTTGTGCCTTAGCTGGGATATTTCCGCCCTGCCCCTCAGGGAGGGGAAAGGAGGAATCCTGGTACTGCTTTACCGGCCGCGGCAGTTGGCAAAAAAAATCACAACCGGCGCTGCGGCGCGTTATCTTTCGTCACTGGCTTATCCGGCGGATCAGGGGCTTGAAGCCTGCCTGGAACATCTTAAAAATCATTTTAATAAAATAGAAAGTACAAAACTCTTTCCCCACGAGATAGGGATCTTCCTCGGCTATCCCCTGGGGGACGTAATCGGATTCTGCTCGGATCACTACTGCGCCGGCGGCAGCCTGTGCTGCGGCTACTGGAAGGTATACCACCGCCCGGAAAAAGCGAAGCGGACGTTCGCACGTATGGACGCCGCCCGTATGGCGCTGGTACGGAACACATTAAAAAACAATGAACTAAGGAACAACGAAGGACGCGCCCATCTCTCTCCATGGACAGCCCTTCGATAATTTCTTCAGCCCGGAAACGTTTTTCTGCCATTTCAGCGTTTCCGGGTTTTTTTATCAGGTGAGGCTGTTCCAAAACTTCAGCTTTTGGAACAAGCTCAGTTGAGCGTTTGACATGCCGGTTTCCGCTCCGCTTGGGCCATTATTCCGCTTTTTCTAAAAATAGGGTAAAAATAGAACTACTCTATTAATTTAAGGAAGGAACATGCAGCAAGCAGCTCAGGATTCGGAAAAATTTATCCGCATGACTACCGCACCGGTAGAAAGGCTGGTATGCGGCCTTGCGGCGCCCAGCATCGCCATCATGCTCGTCAGCGCCCTTTACAATATGGCGGACACGTACTTCGTCGGCTCCCTGGGGACCAGCGCTGTGGCTGCAGTGGGCATCGCCTTTCCCCTTATGGCTATCGTCCAGGCCATGGGGTTCTTCTTCGGCCAGGGATCGGGAAACTACATGTCCCGCACCCTGGGAGCCCGGGAAACCGAAAACGCCTCCCGCATGGCGGCTACCGGGTTCGTTACGGCCTTTCTCGTAGTAGCCCTGATTGCGGCGTTGAGCCTTCTTTTTCTGCGGTCCCTCACCCTGGCCCTGGGGGCTACTCCTACTATACTCCCGTATGCCATGGAATACCTGGTGTTTATTTTGCTGGCCAGCCCCTGGATGGCGGCCTCTATGGTGCTGAACCAGCAGCTCCGTTTCCAGGGCAGCGCCTCTCTGGCCATGATCGGAATGATCTCCGGGGCGGTCCTGAATATCTTCCTGGACCCCCTTTTTATCTTTACCTTTAATATGGGGATAAAAGGAGCCGCTGCAGCCACTATGCTGAGCCAAATGACCAGTTTTGCAATCCTCTGGTTCTGCTGCGGCAGGAAAGACAATATCCCCATACGGTTCAGGCATTTCTCGCCCAGCCTGGGAATGTACCGGGAGATCCTCCGCGGGGGCCTTCCGGCCCTGCTCCGTCAGGGGCTTATGAGCGTCGCGACAGTTATCATCAACCACATCGCAGGGACCTACAACGATGCGGCTATTGCGGCTATTTCGATTGTCAACAGGGTTTATATGTTTGCAGGTTCCGCAATGCTGGGCTTCGGCCAGGGTTTCCAGCCGGTCTGCGGGTTCAATTACGGCGCGAAGCTCTACGGCAGGGTGAAGAAGGCTTTCTGGTTCTGCGTCCGCCTCTCCGCAGGGGTGCTCTTTGCAGCCGGCATTCTACTGGCCGGCTTCGCGCCTGAGATTATCGCCCTTTTCCGCCGGGACGATCCTGAAGTGATACGCATCGGAACCCTGGGGCTCAGGCTCTACTGCGTCAGCCTTCCCTTTTCCGCCTGGGTGGTGATGAGCAACATGATGACCCAGACCATAGGCAAGGCCCTGGAAGCGAGCCTTATTTCTATGTCCCGGCAGGGCCTTTTCCTCCTGCCCGGAATTTTCATCCTTAGCCCTTTCCTGGGCCTTTTGGGAATCCAGCTCGCCCTTCCTGCGGCGGATCTGGCGGCCTTTGTTTTCGCCATACCCATTACCGTAAAAGTGCTCAAGGGCATGAAAGGAGAGGCCGCCCCCGGGACGGCTGTTCGTTGACCGTGCGGCTGTTCGTAATTGACAAAACCGGCCTTGTTCTATATGACTTATAATACCTACTGTTTTAATAGTATAATTTAGCAAAAGGAGAGTGTAGTTTAATGGCAGAAATAGATTATGGGACGCTGAAAAAGGGCGGCTTTATGCGCCAGATCCAGGAAGGCAAATTTTCCATGCGCCTCAAGGTCATAGGCGGCCAGCTTACAGCCCTGCAGATTCAGAAAATCGGGGAAGTCGCCGGAAAATACGGCAAAGGCTACATCCACCTCACATCCCGCCAGGGGGTGGAAGTGCCTTTTATTGACGTCAGGGACATCGAAGCGGTCAAAAACGAGCTTGCCGCAGCAGGGGTGAAAATCGGCGTCTGCGGCCCCAGGGTCAGGACCGTCACGGCGTGCCAGGGCACGGCTGTGTGTCCCAGCGCCGCTATCGAAACCACAGGCCTCGCCGAGGAGCTGGACCAGCGCTACTTCGGAAGGGAGCTGCCCCATAAGTTCAAAATCGGGATCACAGGCTGCAAAAACAACTGCCTCAAGGCCGAAGAAAACGATCTGGGCGTCAAAGGCGGCGTTTTTCCTGAATGGAAAAAATCGGCCTGTACCTGGTGCGGCCTCTGCGAGGCAGTGTGCCCCCCAAAGGCAGTGAAAGTCGATAAGGAAAAGCAGGAACTTCTTTTTGAGGAAAAAAGCTGCGTCTACTGCGGGAAATGCGTCAAAAGCTGCCCTTCAGGGGCCTGGGAAGGCAAAAACGGCTACATCCTCTCGTTCGGCGGCATGTTCGGCAACGACATAAAAGAAGGGCTCCGCCTTATCCCCCTGGTTTTCCGCAAGGACCAGGTCTTTAAGGCCGCCGACGCCGCTATCAGGTTCTACGAAGCCAACGGCAGGGGCAGTGAACGTTTCGCCAAAACCATAGCCCGTGTAGGGCAGGAAGAACTCAAAAAACAGCTGGAGGAGGCCGTACAATGAGCGGCAGCGCGCAGAGCCAGGCCGGACACGCCGGCGCATTCGTGGATATTACTACCGTGGTGTGCCCGGTTACGTTTGTCAAAACCAAAGTAGCCCTGGAAGAACTTGAGGACGGCCAGATCCTGGAAGTCCGCCTCAACGACGGAGAGCCTATTCAGAACGTGCCCAGGAGCCTCAAGGACGAAGGCCACAAAGTAACAGGCGTCGCGCGTTCTGACGACGGCACCTACCTCCTTACAGTGGTCAAAGGGGGCCTCAGGTAATGTTTACTGACGAACAGCTTGAACGCTACTCCCGGCACATTATCCTTAAAGAAGTAGGCGTTAAAGGCCAGAAAAAAATCATGGAAGGCCGGGTGCTCATCATCGGCGCAGGAGGCCTTGGGGCGCCTGCGGCCATGTACCTTGCAGCCGCCGGGGTAGGGACCATCGGCATAGCGGACGCCGACGCTGTGGATCTCTCAAATCTCCAGCGCCAGATCATCCACACTACCCCTGACGTCGGAAAGCCCAAGGTCGTTTCGGCCAAAGAAACCATGAACGCCATGAACCCTGATACGGAAGTGGTAGCTTACCATGAATGGATCAACTCGTCTAACATTACTGATATTATCAGGGACCGGGATTACGATTTTGTTATTGACGGTACCGACAACTTTCCTGTCAAATTTTTAATCAACGACGCCTGCGTGATGCTGAAAAAGCCCTTTTCCCATGCAGGGATTATCCGCTTCCAGGGCCAGCTTTTAACCTATATCCCCGGCAAAGGCCCCTGTTACCGCTGCGTATTCCGGGAGCCTCCGCCTCCGGACGCGGTGCCTACCTGCCGCCAAGCCGGGGTCCTGGGCGTTATGGGCGGCGTCATCGGCACCCTCCAGGCCGCGGAAGCCCTCAAGTATCTTCTGGGCATAGACGGCCTTCTCAACGGCTGCCTTTTAACGTACAACGCCCTTACCATGGACTTCCGCAAGGTAAAGCTGGCCCGCAACCCGGGCTGCCAGGTCTGCGGCGGGACGCCAACCATTACAACCCTGGTCGATTACGAACAGGCGGTCTGCGATCTGAAGGCTTTCCACAACAACTAACCGTAAAACGCAAAAAAATTCAAATTTTTTGTAAAAAAGAGGGGTTTGTATCTATGAAAGCTGTTAGGAATTATGATACATTTTTATATAGATGAATTACATAAACTAACTAACAGAGGAGAAAACGATGAAGAAAACAGTAGTGTTTGTGTTCGTGTGGCTGGCGCTGACCGCGATATGCGGCGGCGGCCTGGTTTTCGCCGGCGGAGTTTTCGGCAGAGAAACGGCAACTCAGAGTAAAGTGGCCGATGTCGCTGATGTTGCTGAAGTTCCGGAACGTGACTTCATACCCCGCCAGAACCTTAACGTCAAAAGGGCCAGCGGCAACGTCTATGCCATACCGGCAGGTCCGCTAAACCCCGAGGCCGAGCGCCTTCCCCCGCCTGTGTACGCCATATCCGGTATCAGGGGCGTGGAAATCCAGGAAGGCAATCCCTGGGAGGTAGTCGACATCGTTGTCAACCTGCCTGAAAAAGAGACCTTTTCAAGGGGTATTCTGGAAGGCGCGGATGTCAGCGACTGGGTACAGAACCTTCCTCCGGGACTTGAAGCGCGGGCGCATGGCATAAAGAAAGGCGCCAGAACTATCAGCATCTACATCTCAGGCACCCCCTTGGTAACAATGAGGGAACGTATCAGCGTGAACATCCCCGGCACCTACCTTACAGGCGGGAATGCGCGGCAGTTTGTTTCGCCTACAGAACAGGAGTCCTTTACATCCTGGGAAAAAAGCCAGACCGAATAAGGAGAATTAAATGAAGAAAATTTTAAAACCAACAGTTGTTGTACTTTTTATCATCCTGAATTTTTCCGGATGTTCCAGTTGTGCCACTACGGCGCCGGCCGTCGGTGATGTAGGTTTCCCGCTGATCGACATTGTGGACGCTAATGTTGATATCGCCAACGATTCCCGGTTTGCCGGGGACGACATCGCCCAATGGACCCGCAACGCCAGTACGAAAATCATCGGCGGGACACTGGGTTCAAAAATCACGCCTAAAGACATTACCATCACGCTTATAGAAACATCCATTCAGGTTCCGATAAAGAACGGCGCCGATGTAACGGACTGGTTCCTGAACATACCCCAGGGCTTAAAGGCTACCGCCCATGCTGCCGATCCTGAAGCGAAATTCGCGGCGGACAAAGGCGCCACACGGGTTATCGTAACAATCGAAGGCACCCCGGAGCAGACCATCAACCAGCCCATCAAGATACGGGTACCCTATGAAGTAACAAACCGTTCCTGGGACTTTCATATTCCGCCAAACGACGACCGCCGCTTTGAAGTTTACGGCGTAGACGTTGCGGCAATTGTCGTAGGCGGCGCGGTTAACAGGGATATCGATCCCAAGACCTTCAAGATAAAATTCGGGGGCACCAAGCTGGCGGACAGCATCGCATTGGACACGGACATTTCCGGCTGGTTCACCAACCTTCCCAAGGGCCTCAAAGCTGTGGCCGCTGAAGAAACCGTACCGGCAACCGAGGGGCAGCAATCCCTGACCGTAACCATCAGCGGAAAACCGAGCGTCCAGGTCAACGAAAAGATGCTTGTCCGGATTCCCGCGAACATCACTACAGCCAATATGGTTCTGGAAATCCCCCCTTCTGATAAGGCCATATATGACATCGGCTCTTATTCGTCCATTCTGGCAGACGACATCGAACTGAGAACGGGATCAAACTGGAAAGGCGTTGTACAGGGATGGGGGCTTACAGGCCCCGAAGTCTTCAAGAGTAAAGACTTTACCGCTGTGGGAATCATCCAGATAGAAACCCAATCGGTTTACGCCATCGGAGCGGACGGCGAATACCACTGGACAGGGGATTCCATTTCTTACGGCGATCTTATGGCAGAGGCCAGAAGGCTGGACGCCCATGCGATCATTGATGTGGTCATTGATTCCAAAGACCAGGTCAACGAAACCACTGAGAAACGGCATGTTGAGAAAGACCATGTACCGACAGGGCTTGAAACGATCAAGATCAACAACGGCCTGATCCAGGCTGAAGACGATCCTAACGGCGGCACGATCTACGTCGAAACAATAAAGGTGGTCCGGAGGACCTGGACCGGCACGGCTCTTGCTATCCGGTACGCCCCGGCGTATGCACCTGATGTCGGCGACGGAAGAAGCACAGGGTACGTTCCTTCGGTTTCAGGACTGAATTACTAAGCCGCAGGCTGAAAGCCGCCTTCGGGCGGCTTTTTTCACATTTTCGTAACATCACGTAGGAGATAAAGTAGGAGATAAATATGAAACAAAGAGTGTTTTTTACCGCCGCATTATGCTGCGTATTGCTTTTTACCGGTTTTAACGCTGTAGCGCAAGAGACCACCTCCCCCTTCCCGCCGCCTGAGGAGGGAACATCGACGATTCCGGCGCCGGCCGATACAGGCGCCGCAAGACAACCGGCTGCTACCACCAGACGGCCCACGCAACAGGCTCCGGCCCAAAGACCCGCGCGGCAGACCCCGGCGCAACAGCAACAAGCCCCTGCCCAAAGCGGGGCGGCTCAAAGACAGGCGCCTGCGGGAAGCCAGCAGAGTTCGGCGTCTACTGCCGCCGCCGCGCAGACGGCCCAGCAGACAGGGATACCCTCGACAGGCAGGTTCTGGGGAGCCATGGCCGGTTTTGGCAGTTATGGTTATGAGTATGACTATAACAAACTTAGTTTCGACCTAAAAGGAGACGGAGGGTTCAACGCCGGCTTCTTCCTGGGATACGATTTTGGCTTACTGGCAGCCCAAGCGGAAGTCCTGTTCGCCACTGAAAGCGCCAAAATCCAGGTATATAATTGGGGTTATGGGGGGTACAGTTATTATGATGAATTTGAGTATAGCGGAAAGAACATCCAGGTTCCTCTGATGTTGAAGCTGGATTTTCACTTGGGCCGGTTCATGCTGCAGCCC
>JAITEW010000285.1 GCA_031281855.1 Treponema sp. | reverse complement strand
GGGCCTGGCTGGCGCTTTTATCGAGTTCTTGACAATGCTTCATATTCCCTGGATGATTTACCGGATATGAACCAACTTGCTGAAGAACTTAACTCGGTGTTAAAAGAAACCGCGCCGGGACGGCTTTTGTCCGGGCTGGGAAAACGTTTTTATTTCCCTAAAGGCATCATTGCCCAGTCCGGGGAGGCGAAAAAGTCCGCTTATACCGCGAACGCCACTATCGGTATGGCGTACAGCAGGGGCAAACCCCTCATACTTTCGGCCATAGCAGGCAGTATGCCTACCCTTACGCCGGAACAGGCGGTAGCCTATGCACCGACAGCAGGGGTGGATCAGGTCAGGTCCGAGTGGAAAAAGCTTATTCTCAGGAAAAACAAATCCCTCAACGCCGGGGATATCTCCCTTCCTGTAGTGGTCCCGGGCCTTACTGCCGGGATTTCCTTAATGGCGGACCTGTTTTTGGACGAAAACCAGGTCATGATAGCCAGCGACCCTTGCTGGGACAATTACAGCCTTATTTTTGAGGAACGCCGGGCCGGAAAGCTCCGGGGGGTCCCGTTCTTTTCGCGCGGTCCGGGCCTGGACCTGGACGCCGTTGGCAGGGCTGTACAGGAAGAAGCGGAAAAGGGCGCTGTGCGGATCATCCTTAATTTCCCGAACAACCCTTCGGGTTATTCCCCTACGAGGTCCGAAGCTGAAGCCCTGGCGGGCCTTTTTAAGGCAGCGGCGGAAGGGGGGGCGGACGTGCTGGTCCTGTGCGATGATGCGTACTTCGGCCTTTTTTACGAAAATACTATTTATCCTGAATCCATCTTCAGCCTTCTGGCGAATTTGCACGAAAAGATACTTGCGGTTAAGATCGACGGCCCTATTAAGGAAGACTATGTCTGGGGCCTCAGAACCGGCTTTGTTACTTTCGGGTCTAAAGGGCTCGGGGAGGAGCAGCAGGGCGCACTTATCACCAAACTCATGGGGGCCATACGCTCTTCAGTGTCCTGCGCCAACACCCCGGCGCAGCATATTATCATCAAAGCCCTTGAAGACCCCAGGACGCAGCCGGAAAAAATCCAGTTTCAGGAGATGATGCAGCGGCGTTACAACGCGGTAAAGGCTTTTATCGCCGCGAATCCGGACCACCCGGTTCTTACCCCCCTGCCCTTCAACTCAGGGTACTTTATGTCCTTCCGCTGCGAGAAGATAAACGCCGAAAGCCTGCGCCGGGAACTCCTCTCAAAGCACGGCATCGGCGCCATATCCCTGGGGGAACGCTGCCTGCGGGTAGCCTTCTCGGGCCTTGACGAGGACCAGATTCCCGCGGTGTACCGCACTATCTACGATACAGCGGCTAACCTAAACCCATAATCCGCCAGCCCGGGGGAGCCCTCCTCCAGGCCCGGGCGAGCAGGTTTAATTGCGGGTTATCAAGCCTTAGCCTACCAGCATGCGGCCTATGTCTTGCAATTCGGGTATTGAAAGGTACAGCGGGCGATGGCCTTTGGAGCCGGCTTTGTCAAGTTCCACCAGGCTGATGTAGAGTTCGTTCACCAAATCGGCGAAAAGCTGGAGGTTAGAGGCGAAATTGTTTACCGCCATGTCCCGGAGCACCCGGTCCGGTCCGGAAGAGCCGCCGGAAAGGCGGTTTCGCAGCCCCGGAACCAGTTCCCGCCGGGTAATAGACACAAACCTGGCTGCTGCGACTATTTGCCGGTAGAGTTCATCCAGATGGAAGCCCTGATAACGGTACTGTTCTATCTTTTCAGTAAGAATTTCGATGAGATCCCAGGATTGTTTTTCCAGCGGAAGCTGGAGCAGCGCAGGACGGATAAAACGGTTGGAGATATTTGTCCGATAATGTTCACCAATGCGTTCGACAAGTCTGACTATCTGGGCGTCTCTGATCTGCATGTCTCTTAATCATACTATTCAACGGGCGGATTGACAAGCACAAAAGAGGGGCAATAGGATTTATTATGCTGAAATATGACGCTTCAAGAGGGTTTCCGGGACTTTTTCTTCCTGCGCTGCTGGCCCTCGCTTCCTGCGGCGCCTGGGAAACCGGGACTGCTGTACTGTGGACCGACAGGCCGGAGTTCGTCTTCTACGCCGAACAATTCAACGCCGGGCAGGACCGGTACAAGATCGAAGCCCGTTATTTTGAATCCCCTGCCCAGAAGCTGACTGAAAGCGGGGAATACCCTGATCTGGTAGCGGCGAGCTGGTTAAAGAGCGCTTCTACCCGGGCCCTGTTCCGCCCTCTGGACAAGCTCTTCAAAAATGAGACTGTTTCGCAAAACGCCTTTTATCCCCGGCTCCTGGCTCTGGGAAATATCGAAGACAGGCAATACCTCCTGCCGGTGGCCTTCAATATACCTGCCATAGTTTTTGCCAGAGACTACAGCACGCCCCCTTCCAACCCCTTCACTATTGATATGCAGGAAATTATGGATTTAGGAAAGGCGTACAACACCGCGGCCAACGGCGTTTATACCAGGATGGGATTTTCCCCTTCATGGAACGATGAATTCCTTTTTATCACCGCTATGCTGTTCAATACGGGTTTCAGGGAATCTTCGCCTATAGCCTGGGACCCCCTGGCCCTGGAACAGGCCATGATCTGGGTCAAGAAGTGGATCACGGAAGCCAATACCAGCATACAGGCTGAAGACGATTTCGCGTTCAAATACCTCTACGATCCTCCGGCCAAACTGGTCAGTTCAGGGCGTATCCTCTTTACCTATATGGACAGCTCGGAATTTTTCACCCTTACCGAAGAACGCCGGGCTAATCTGGATTTCCGCTGGATTGCCGAACAGGATGTGATCCCCCTGGACGAACGGAGCGTGTACTTCGGAATCCACAAAAAGGCCAGGTCCGGGAAAGCCGCCGAAGCCTTTACCCAGTGGTTTTTCAGCGCCGAAACCCAGCGCAGGCTCCTGGAATCGGCTAAGGCGAAACGGCTTCTGGAAAATTCCTTCGGCATAAGCGGGGGCTTTTCCGCTATGCGTACCGTAACGGAACAGATCTTCCCCCAGTTTTACCCCAGCCTCCTGGGCCACATGCCCCCTGAATCCTTCCTGTCCCCTCCGAACATACTGCCCCGCAACTGGATGACTATCAAAGAACGGGTCATACTCCCGTACCTCCATGAGCGGATCCGCCATGACAGCAAGGAAGAGATACGGTCTTTGGAGCGAAGGATCACCGACTGGTACCGGCTGAACCGGGAGTAGAGGGTTGGGGGGGATTCTGTTCCTCACCCTATCCCCATGCAGGTCCCTACGGAAACGGCTGTGTCTACCATGTAGTGATCCCTCGGGACGGTTTTTACCTTTCCTGCAGGGACGCTTAAATCCACTGAACCAATATCGTTCCCTGTAAGGGCCACCATGCGGCCGTATTCGCCCCTTGCCAGGAGGTCGGCAGCGGCGGTGCCCAGGCTGGTGGCCAGAACCCGGTCTGAGGCGCTGGGGATGCCTCCCCGCTGGACATAACCCAGGACAGTGGCCCTGGTTTCCATCCCTGTTTCGGCCTCGATTTCCCGGGCTATCCTGTAGGCGATAGAAGGGGCTGTTTCGGCCCGGTACTTCTTCCGCTCCTTCTTGTCCATTTTGTCTTCACCTGCTGAAAGTGCGCCTTCGGCTACTACGACTATCGAAAAACTCTTGCCCTCACGAGCCCGGTCTTCCAGGTGCCGGCCTATGACCTTGATGTCATAAGGGATTTCCGGGATGAGAATCACGTCACCCCCTCCGGCCACGCCTGCGTAAAGCGCGAGCCAGCCGGCTTTGTGGCCCATGAGTTCAATGACCATAACCCGGCTGTGGCTCTGGGCAGTGGAGTGGAGCCGGTCTATGGCCTCAGTGGCGATAGCCAGGGCGGAATTGAAGCCGAAGGTCCTGTCGGTGCCTACAATATCGTTGTCTATGGTCTTAGGGAGGCCCACCACGTTGAGCCCCTCTCTGGCCAGGAGGTAGCCTGTGGTGTTGGTGCCGTTCCCTCCCAGGACCACCAGGCAGTCAAGGCCGAGTTCGTAATAGTGTTCCTTGATAGCCGCGACTTTCTCGGATTCGGACTCTATCTCGCTGTCCATCCTGACAGGAAGCGCCTTGAAAGGCTTTTCCCGGCTGGCGCCCAGGATGGTCCCGCCGCGGGTCAGGATCCCCGAAAAATCTTCGGGGTTCAGGATCCTGGCGTCCCCTTCGATAAGGCCCCGGAACCCCTGGGCTATGCCCAGAGCGGTCATGTTATAGCGGTCATGCGCCGCACGGCAAACGCCCCTAATAGCGGCGTTAAGTCCGGGACAGTCCCCTCCGGCTGTGAGGATGCCGAATTTCTTCGTGATACTGTGGCGGTACGCTCCCATTTCCGCTCCTTCGCGTGTTATGGATCTAATTATAGCTTTTCATATAGAATTCAGCTATGCCTTTTAGGATAAACAACTCTACACCCCTGTTTTTTATGATTTTCCGGGTCTTGATCTGGCTGCCCCTTGGGTTCCCTGTGCCCGCCGCAGCCGCTACCCAGGCGTCCCAGAGCCCTTCTGCAAAGTGGTCCCTGATCCTGGGAACCAGCGAGGGCCTTACCGGGCTGGATCAGGCGGGCCGTTCCCAAACCCTCTGGCGCGGAGGAGCGGTGCGGAAGATACTCAGGAGCGGCAGCGGAAGCTGGGCACTACTGTCGGATAAGGGTATCCTGGTTTCCGAAGATCTTAGAAACTGGGAAGAACGGAACCAGGGGCTTCCGGTGCGGACCCTCAAGATATATGAGGACGGAAAAAAATCCTTCGAGCCTGTGATCCAGGAAATCAAGGATCTTGAGTTCCACCCTCAAAACAAGGACATCATGGTCTGCGCGGTGAAGAACGGGGTTTACCTTACCCGGAACGGCGGCGCAAGCTGGGAAAACCTGGGTATGCCGCCTTACCAGTCCAACGGCATCAAAGCGGCGGCGGTCCTGACCCTGCAGGACGGGTCCGGCAAAGAGGAGCTTGCGGTATTCTGCTCCCATGGGATCTACGGCGTTTACTATTATATTCCCGGCAAAGCCGGGGCCAAATGGACGGAGCTTAACACAGGGCTTGAAAGGCTGGAAACCACGGATAACCCCGATGAAGTATCCGACATAGCCGCGGTATTCCCGGGCCTCCTGGACGCAGCAGCCCCGGAGGTCTACGCTTCCCAGACGTTCCGGCAGAGGCTCTACCGGCTTAACTGGAAGGAAAAGCGTTTTGAACAGATCTGGTCGGACAGGGAGGAATTCGGAACCCTGGATTCCCTCAGCGCCGGGAAGGGTTCCCTCAGGTTTGTCCGGGACGGCGGCATAGGAGAACTGAACTTTTCCGGTTCTGCTGCTCCCAGTATGCGCCAGCGCCAGGATCTTGCGGAATTCATCGGGACCATACCCCGGAACCTGGACGCCGACCCCCTGTGCGCCTGTTTCTGGGAAAACAGCCGCCTGAAGGATTCGGAAATCATCAGCCTGTCTGAGCTGTGGCTCTTAAACGAGCCGAACGGGGCGGACCCGGATCCGGCAAAAACGGCGAACCTTGAGGGCCTGTACCTGCCGGTAAACCATGCCCTGGACAGCGGCGCCCTGCGTCCCTATCTGGACATCATGGAACAGCGCAGCCTGGACATGGTGGTCATTGACATGAAAGACGACTACGGCCGCCTCAGATTTACCCCGAAGAGCAAGGCCCTTGAAGGCTGGGGCCGGGTTTTCCGGCCTGTGGACATAGACGCTTTTTTACAGGAAATGAAAGCCCGGGGCATCTACACCGTTGCGAGGGTGGTGGTTTTTAAGGACCCCGAAACAGCCAGGAAAGACGGGGCAAAATACGCTGCCTGGGACGGAAAAACAGGCAAACCCTGGGAAGGCTACTACGATACGAGGCGGAAAAAAGATCCTGCCAGAAAAGAGGAGGCCAATCCCGCACTGACAACCCAGGTTCTGGCCGCCGAAGATCCTGAATGGGAAATCCTCCGGACCTGGTACGACGAGCGCTGGGTGGACCCCTATTCCGAAGAAATCTGGGAGTACATTACCGCCGTTGCCGTTGAGCTGACCGGCAGGGGGTTTGACGAAATCCAGTTCGACTATATCCGTTTCCCCACAGACGGGGCGAACCTGGCCGATGTCCGCTACCGCTGGCAGGACCCCGGCATGGACATGGACAGCGCCATCCTCTCCTTTCTGCGCCATGTCCGCAGCAGGGTAAAAGCCCCTATTTCCGTGGACATCTACGGCGCCAACGGCTGGTACCGCACCGGCGCCCGTACAGGCCAGGAGGTTGAACTTCTGGCCCCCTGGGTGGACGTGATCTGCCCTATGTACTACCCCAGCCACTTTGAACAGAATTTCCTGGCCCAGGACCCCCCGGAACTCCGGCCTTACCGAATCTACTACCTTGGAACCCAGAGGACCCGCCGCATCGCACGGGGCGCAATCACCGTCCGGCCCTGGGTCCAGGCCTTTTACCTCAACGTATCCTACGATCGCATGTACTACAACACGGACTATGTGCGCCGCCAGACCGAAGGCGTCCGGGGCGCCGGGTCCGGGGGCCTTACATACTGGAACAACTCAGGCAGGTACGAGGACATCCCCGTGCCTGCACAGTGAGCTAAACCAACCCGCCAGAATTGAGGGGAGATCCTTCCACCATTTGCTCCAGAAGCGCGCAGGCAATTATGCCCAGTTGTTTCGGGGTTTCGTACGGTCATTGGTACTGTCTGTACGGTAATAGTCTGTATGCTGCTGGGGTATATCTTTTCCTTCAGCGCTATTTTGTCAAAGGTTGTCAAGCAAAAAAAATCGTCTTACAGCAACCCCCAGTTTGTCAATTTTATCAAAATTATCGAAAACATCTGGAAGTACCATACATATACTATATACGCCGGCTCAGGATACGCCGCATGTTGTCCGCCAGAATAGCTTTTAACCCCTCATCAGGAATATCCAGAGAGAGCAAGCGGCCAAGCTCCCAGGCCAACTCGTGGGCATAACTGTCGGACCCGAACACTACCCTCTGATAGTCGATTTTTTTCAGAGTATCGGGCCATTCGATATCTGTACAAAAACTGCCGCAGAAGTCAAAAACACAGTTGTCGTAACCTGGAGACTGGGCAATTTCTTCACAATCACGCCTTCCCTGACTGCCGCCGCCCGTATGCCCGAAAATAATTGCCGCATCGGGATAGTTTCTGGCCGTTTCGGCAACCTCTTTTGCCGTTCCCCAGTTTCCTTCCCATGTATGTATCAGAACAGGAAGACGATGCTTATTGGCATATTGAAGGAACGCCGCATATTCAGGGGCATGTGTAGCGGTTTTATGATATGCAGGGAGAAATTTCATCCCCACAAAGTAATCGCGGGAAAAAAAATCATCTATAACCGCTTCAGTAAAATCGCCGGAATATCGTGGATTAAGGGCCAGATAGCCCTTGATTTTATCTTTATGGTTCCCTACCACCCTTTCTGTTGCCAGATTATTTGCCGCTGAATCGCCATTAAGCGCGTGAACCGATGAATTTATGGTCATTTCCAGGCCGAACTGCCTGCAGTCTTTTAATAGTATATCTACATGATCTTCCAGCCTGTTCGAAGGCATGTACCAGTTATTACCCAACGGGCCCAGATGAGCATGGGCGTCTATCACCGGTGAGGGAAGGGGCTGGACATTTATAAAAGGCTTCCAGTAACTATTCTTGACTTTGGGTTCCAGCCGGACACGGCTTTCGTACATACGTTCCCGTATAGAAACATTATCTATCAAAGAAAGCAGGTTATCATAGGCTATGGCATCCCGGGCCTGTTGAGATATTTCGGCATACAAAAGAGCGGATATTGCGGCGGCGCCATGGGATTTGAAACCGAGGCCGAAAAGCAGCCGTTTATAGGAAAACTGCTCGCACATCATCCGTATCGCGTCACGGCTGTGCAGCCACGAGATGTCCGCATAGACATTCTCCGCACGGTACATCACGTCAACAACACAGGACATCTGGCCCCACATGAACTTTTTTACTACAAATTTCATTTCAGGAAATTTGTTCGCCAGAACCGCGAGATCCGGCATTTCAATGGATTGGTTCATTTCCCCTATGTCTATCATAACAACAGGCTTGTAACGGT
>JAITEW010000249.1 GCA_031281855.1 Treponema sp. | reverse complement strand
AGAGAGAGAGTTCATAAAGTGTGCCAAGTCGACATATTCCAAGAAAATATTTTCATTTTTTCGAATTTTTATACTTTCTTTCATAATTATCTATAATAATACCACGTCCTCCGGGGGCTGTCAACAACAACGCAGAACGGCAAACCCCCGCTGCGGACAGGTAGGAAAAACCCGCGTAGTTTTTTATACTGATACCGCAAAACCATTTTACACTAAGGATGTTATGGCCAAAACAATAGAAAACAACCTTTCCGAAGGCAGCGTACTGGGCAAGCTGGTGCTTTTCGCCCTCCCTTTCCTGGCGTCCAACATGGTCCAGTCCTTTTACAATGTAGCGGACATGCTCATTGTAGGGAACTTCTGCGGCATAGAGAGCCTTTCGGGGGTGAATATCGGCGGCCAGGTGACGTTTATCCTGACCAACACCGTTATCGGCCTTGCTATGGGGGCTACGGTGCTTATAGGCCAGTATACCGGGTCCGGGAACCGTATGGCCCTGAAACGGGTAACCGCTACGATTATCACCCTTCTCACGATCATCGCCCTGGTGCTGACGGTGGTCATGCTCGCCCTCAAGGGGCCGGTACTCCGCCTTATCCGCACGCCGCCTGAATCCTACGCCGAAAGCGACAGCTACCTTACGGTGACCCTTGTGGGGATTATCTTCATCTTCGGGTACAACGCCCTTTCGGCGATACTCCGGGGCATGGGGAACTCCAAGCAGCCGTTCTACTTCGTCCTGGCCGCGTGTATCACCAACGTGGCGCTGGACATCATCTTTGTAGGGGGCTTCGGCTGGGCCGCTTTCGGCGCCGCGCTGGCTACGGTTATTTCCCAGGCCCTGAGCGTGTTCCTCTGTATAGGCTATATGGTGAAGAACGACTTTCATTTTGATTTTAAGCTTTCGTCCTTTAAGATTTACGGGGACCAGTTCAGGCTTATTTTCAAGATCGGCCTTCCTACGTGCATACAGAACAGCGTCACCAGCGTTTCATTCATGTTCCTTACGGCTATCATCAACATCGTCGGCGGCGTGAGCGCGTCTGCGGCAGTAGGGGCTGTGGGGAAGTTCAACAGCTTCGCCTTTATGCCCACCCTGGCGGTGAGCGCTTCTGTTTCCGCCATGAGCGCCCAGAACTTCGGCGCCCGCAGGCCGGACCGGGCGGCCAGGGCCTGCTTTATCGGGACTATTTTTTCGGTCTGCATCACGTATGTCTTTTTCATTTTCGTGGAGATCTTCCCCGCCTCTGTGGTGCGCCTCTTCGGCGACGATCCCCAGATGATTCGGGACGGGGTGGTTTACCTCAGGGTCTTTGCGTTTGACTTTTTGATAATCCCCTTTGTGTTCTGCATCAACGGTTTCCTTATGGGCGGGGGGCATACTATCTTTACCCTCATTACCGGCATGCTTTCCGCGGTGCTCCTGAGGGTGCCGGTATGTTGGTTTTTCGGCATCACCCTGGGATGGGGCCTTGCCGGTGTGGGGCTTGGGGCCCCTGTGGCCAGCCTGGGGGTTCTCGTCATCATCGTGGCGTATCTTTTTACCGGGAAGTGGAAGCATAACGTGATTCAGCATGAGCCCCCCCCTGCGCCCGAACCCTGCGCCGGAACCGCGGGATGAAGCCCTGGTGGAAGGACCGGGTTGCCTATCAGATCTACCCCCGGAGCTTCCGGGACTCTGAGGGGCCCGGCGGCGCTCCCGGGGACGGCATCGGCGACATTCAGGGGATCATCTCCCGGCTGGACGAGCTTAAGAGCCTCGGCATCGGCATTATCTGGCTTTCGCCGGTGTATAAATCCCCTGGTGCGGATAACGGCTACGACATCAGCGACTATTATGCGGTGGATCCTATTTTCGGGACCATGGCGGACATGGAGCGGCTTTTTGCCGAAGCCGCTAA
Source organism: Treponema sp. (assembly GCA_031281855.1). GTDB lineage: Bacteria > Spirochaetota > Spirochaetia > Treponematales > Breznakiellaceae > JAITEW01. Next base: position 6,611 of record JAITEW010000249.1, on the reverse strand, counting down.
ACGGGACATCAGGATCATCATGGACATGGTGATAAACCACACCAGCGACGAGCACGAGTGGTTTCAAAAAAGCCGGGACCCTTCGAGCCCTTACAGGGAGTACTATATCTGGCGGCCCCCGAAGCCGGCAAAAAAACCGGGCGGCAAGCCCCGGCTTCCTAATAACTGGACCGGGTTTTTCATGGAAGATGTATGGGAGTACGATGAAAAAAGCGGCGAGTACTACCTCCATCTGTTTCATAAAAAACAGCCTGATTTGAATTACCAAAATCCAAAGGTACTAGAGGAGATAAAAAAGATCTTCCGCTTCTGGCTGGACAAGGGCGCCGCGGGTTTCCGTTGCGATGTGATCAACATCATCTACAAGGCGAGCCTGGAGGACGGCAAAAAAAGCCTTGCTGTCCGGGGCATAGAGCATTACCAGTCCCAGGAGGGGAACCACGCGGTACTGCGGGAACTGCGCCGGGACGTGCTGGACAAGTACGACTGCTTTACCGTCGGCGAGACCGTCATGGTGGACCTTCCTGAAGCGAAGCTCCTGTGCGGTGAAAGCCGCGGGGAACTGGATATGCTTTTTTATTTCGAGCATCTGGAGATCGACCGCCGCATCGCCCGGTTTATCCCTAAAAAGTTCAAAGCCTCGAAGCTCCTGGAGGTTTTGACCAAATGGCAGCAGGGCCTTGAATGGAACGCGGTTTACCTTGAAAACCACGACCAGCCCCGCGTCGTTTCCCACTTCGGCGCCGGGGATGACGGCGGCAAAGCCGGCGGGTACTGGGCCCGGAGCGCCAAGATGCTGGCGCTTATGGAACTGACCCTCAGGGGCACGGTCTTTATTTACCAGGGCCAGGAAATCGGCATGACCAATTTCGATTTCAAAAGCCTCGATCAGGTTAAGGACGTGGAAAGCCATAACCTTGACCGGCTGATGAAGAAGCTCCACATTCCCGGCCCGCTGCGCTGGAAGTGGATAAAAGCTTCTTCAAGGGACAACGCCCGTACCCCTGTACAGTGGAGTTCAGGCGCCAACGCGGGCTTTTCAAACTCCAGGCCCTGGCTCGGCGTCAACAGCAACTATAGGCGGATCAATTACGAATCCCAGAAGAACGATCCCGCATCGGTTCTCAATTTTTACAAGAAGCTCATAGCCCTGCGGCTTGAAAACGAATGCCTTAAAAGCGGGGCCTTTGTCCCCCTCTACGCTGATACGCGGCTTATGATCTACAGCCGGGAACTGGAAGGCGAAACCTGGACGGCGCTGCTTAATTTTTCAGGGAGAACCGTAAAGCTGCCTTTCGCCACGGCCGGCGTCAGGTCCGCCAGGGAGCCGGCGGTTTCCAACACATGCCGGGCGGACCTGGAAGGGAAGCTCCTGCCCTGGGAAGGGGCGCTGTTTCACCAAACAAGCTGAAGGTGCGCCTGTCCAGCAACCTTGGATTTCACATCGAGAATTCGCTTCCAAGGTAAATTTGCCTGACCATATCGTTGGCCAGGATCTCTTCTTTGCCGCCTCTGGCGAAAATAGTGCCTTCGTTGATGATAAACGCTTCTGTAGTGATTTCCAGAGTGTCCCGGACGTTATGATCCGTAATGAGTATGCCTATACCTTTTTCGGCAAGGCGGCGGACTATCTGTTTGATTTCATACACCGCTATGGGATCGATCCCGGCGAAGGGTTCGTCCAAAAGGAGGAACTTGGGCTCCGTAGCCAGGGCGCGGGCTATTTCGGTGCGCCGGCGCTCCCCGCCTGAAAGGGTGAAGCCGTACTGCTTCCGAATCCGGGCTATGCCGAATTCCTCCAGCAGCGATTCGAGCAGTTCCTTTTTCGTTGCTTTGCCGATGTCCCTGCGGCTTTCCAGTATGGCCCGGATGTTCTGCTCTACCGTAAGTTTTCTGAAAATAGAAGCTTCCTGGGGGAGGTAGGCTATGCCCTGCCGGGCTCTGCGGAACATGGGTTTATAGGTGATGTCAACGCCGTCCATGGAGACGGTTCCCCTGGTAGGCCGGTAAAAGCCGACTATCATATAGAAAATCGTGGTTTTCCCGGCGCCGTTGGGGCCCAGAAGCCCGGCTACTTCGCCGTTGCGCATAAAGAAGCTTACCCCCCTGACTACTTCCTTAAAGCCGAAACGCTTGTGGAGTTCCGCTACTGCCAGGGTATGGGCTTCCTGATTGAATCCTGTTTCTTCCATAATTTAATTCTGATTAATTCTTAATGGATCCCGAAACGGACCCTTCCATAACAACGTCATCGGTATCCAGGTCCACCCTGATGCGGTCGGCCCGGAATTCGTCTTCTTTTTTGTAAACCACCGGGAAACCCGAAAGATCCAGCAGCTTTTCGATCCTGCGGTACACCGCGTATTCGGAACGGCAGACCAGGTTGTCCTTGAAGAGCCGCACTGAAATCTGAAACACCGTTACCTCGGCCTGATCGTCGTATTCGATGAACCGTCCTTTTGCCACGATTTCGTTTTTCCGGTCCTCCAGGGTGGAGTTCCCCTCAAGACGCGCTATTTTCAGGGTGCGGTCATAGCGGAGCCGGTCGGTCTGGAAGAAGATGTTTTTCTCCTCTTCCTGGCCCCAGACGTTTCCGCTGCAGTCTATGAACTGATTGTCCTCTCCCTGGATTTCAATGCGGTCCGCCCTGAGGAGGAGTTTATCCGACCGTACTTCGGCGTTTCCCTGGAGTATGGTAATTTCCCTGCCCGCCGCCTTACCCCCTGACATACGGTCAGCCTTGAAGGTGAAAGTATCAGAGCTGACAGGAAAAACAAGGATAAGTAAAAAAGCAGGCAGAAAACCCTTCACTTTGTTTCCACCTCCGGGATTTCCGGAACACCGGCTGCCGCTGTTTCCTCAGAGAGCTTTTCTTCATCATCAGCCTCTTTTTCGCTTTCAGTGTAGCTTCCGCTTACCCCTGCTTCGAAATTCCAGGTACGGCGCCGGGCATCGGCGGAAAAGCCCAGGCCCGAGAACCCTGTTCCGTCTGAACGGGTTATTTCCACCTCGCCCCCGGGAGCGCCTTCAAGGCGGCGGTCCTTGTCCTGCCAGGTGAGGTTTGATGTCGCAATGGTGATATCATCGGAATCTACGGTGATTTTTACCCCTCCGCCAAGGCGTATATTTCCCGAATCCAGTTCCACCCGGGCTTCTCCGGCGCTGCCTGCGGCGTTGATTTCGTTCCCGTGGTTTTCGAACTGCTCAAAGGAAAAGTTTTTGAGGTTCATCGTTTGCTGCTGCTCGTACCGTTCCGCTTCTTCAGCCTGGAACCTGACCACCGGGTCTCCGCTGCGGACGCGGACATACTCCACATCGCGCATTACGATGTCCGGCTGGCTCCGGTCCGGCGCCGGTGCGTTTCCGTAATCGAAGGAGCAGGAAACTAAAAAGAGGCATACGAGGACGGCAAAAAGCTTTGCTGCTTTGCGGTTGATTTTTCCAGGAGCTTGTCCAAAACCAACCGGGGTTTGAAACAAGCTCAGGTATGTTTTTGATCTTTTCAGTCTAATCAAGGTACTAGTCCTGGCGCTCGTTTTTATAGTTTTTCGCGGCAGCGATGAAATCCCGGAAAAGGGGGCTGGCCGCTGTGGGTTTGGATTTGAATTCCGGGTGGAACTGGACGCCCAGGCCCCAGGGGTGGTTGGGCCATTCTACACATTCTACCAGATTTTTTTCAGGGTACGTGGCGCCTATTTTAAGCCCTGTTTCGGTCATTTCCTTCCGGTACTGGTTGGAGAATTCGTAACGGTGCCGGTGCCGTTCGGAAATGCGGGTTTCCCCGTAAGCGGCCAGGAATTTGCTCCCGGGCTCGGCTACAGAGATGTACTTGCCTAATCGCATGGTCCCTCCGTAATTCTTCACATCAACTTGTTCGTCCAAAAGGCTGACTACCGGGTGCCTGGTATCCTGGTTAAACTCCGTGGAATCGGCGTCCTCCCAGCCCAGGACATTCCGCCCCCAGTCGATGACCATGATCTGCATCCCCAGGCAGATGCCGAAGTAGGGGACCTTGTTGTTCCGCGCCCAGGCCGAAGCCTTAACCATGCCCTTAATCCCCCGCTGGCCGAAACCGCCGGGTACCAGGATCCCGTTCACCCCGCCGTCAGGGGCCTTGTTTCCCAGTACGTTTTCTGCCGATTCCGCCTCTTCAATCCTGGCTGAGTCTATTTTTACCAGCTCCACTTCTACGCCGCATTCAAGGCCGGCATGGAAAAGGGCTTCGTAGACCGATTTGTATGAATCATGGAGATCCATGTACTTTCCTACGATGCCGATTCTAACCTTGCCCTTCCGGGAGCGGAAATGCTCCATCATGGAATGCCACCGCTTCAGGTTTGAATGCCGCGCTTCTACCCCCAGTTTTTTCAGTACCACCTGGTCCAGCTTTTGTTCGTAAAAAATCAGGGGTATTTCATAAATGGTAGTATCAATGTTGTAAGAAGTAAAGACCGCGTCGCTTTCCATGTTGGTAAAAAGGGCTATCTTGCGCCGGGTGGCTTCGTCCAGCATCACCGGGGCCCGGCAGATGAGCACATCAGGCTGAATCCCCTGTTCCTGCATGGCTTTGACCGAATGCTGGGTCGGCTTGGTCTTGAGTTCCCCTCCGGCTACCTCGGGGATAAGGGTGAGGTGCACGGAAATGGAGTTGGGTTTTCCCGATTCATGAATAAGCTGCCTGGCTGCTTCCAGGAAGGGAATGGACTCGATGTCCCCTACAGTGCCCCCGATTTCTATGATAACGATATCCGTATCCGCGTCTTCCTTGGCCACCGCCAGGATACGGGCCTTGATTTCATCGGTAATATGGGGAATTACCTGCACGCAGCGGCCCAGATACTGCCCTTCCCGTTCCTTGCGGATCACCGATTCATACACCTGTCCGGTAGTAATCGAGTTGGCCCGTGAAAGGGGTCCTGATGTGAACCGGGCGTAGTTTCCCAGGTCCAAATCCGTTTCGGCGCCGTCGTCGGTGACATAGACCTCCCCGTGCTAGTAAGGGCTCATGGTACCGGCGTCCACGTTGATATAGGGATCGCACTTGACCATCCGTACATTAAGGCCGCGCCCTTCCAATAAAGCCCCCAGGGAAGAGGCGGCGACCCCTTTCCCAAGGCTGGAACAAACCCCGCCGGAGACAAAAATAAACTTATTCATGTATAACTATTATCCCGAGACCTTCGCTGTTCGTCAACGCCGTAACCCGCAAGATCCGCAAAACTTTACGTTACGCCCATCCCGAACAGGGCCAGATCGTACTTTACCGGGTCCTCGGGGCAGAACTGCCGCAGTTTTTCCGTCAGGGCTATAACCGCTTTTTTGTCGTCCGCCTTGCGGGCCGGGTCCAGGAGGCCCAGGCGCCGGGCGGTGCGGCCTACGTGGAGGTCCAGGGGGATATAGAGCGCCGAAGGGGAGACGCGCTTCCAGAGCCCCAGGTCCACAGGGCCTTCCTGCCGCACGAGCCAGCGGAGGGAGAGGTGCATCCGCTTGCAGGCCGAAGCGGAATACGGGTTGGCGATGTGCTTGGTATAGCGGCCGTTGTTCCCTCCGGCCATGGTTTCCCGGAACAGGGCGATGCCGTCCCAGACGCCGCCCTCGCCGGGGCCCGCCCCGTCCCGGGCCATAGCGGAGGCAAAGAGGTTCTCAAGGCTTCCGTAGGTTTTGTAGCAGGCTTTGAAACCCCGGCAGAAGTAGGCCAGGTCGTCTTCAAAGAAAGTCCGGTGCACGCAGCGGTCTTTGAGACGCCGGTAATTCCCTTTGAGTACAAACGCATAGGGGCTGGAGCCCAGAAGGGCGAACATACGTTCAGCGGATTTGAGAATAAGATCCCGCCGCCCCCAGGCAATGGTACCGGCCAGGAAAGCGGCGATCTCAATGTCCCCGGGATCGGAAAAACGGCGGGGAAACCGGACCGGATCGTTTTCAATAAAATCCGGTTTGTTTATTTTCCGGTACCACTTGTCCAGTTCCTGCTTAAGACCGGGAATAGTTCGGCGCCTCCTGGGTGATGGTTATGTCGTGGGTGTGGCTTTCGCGCAGGCCCGCGGCGGTGATCTTCACAAAGTTCCGGTAGGCTTTTAGTTCGGCAATGGTTTTACAGCCGCAGTAGCCCATACCCTTCCGCAGGCCCGAAGCAAGCTGGTTGAGGTAATCCCGGAGCTCCCCGCGGTAAGGAACCCGGCCTTCGATGCCTTCCGGCACCGGGGTCTCGTCCTTGCCCATCTGATACCGGTCCCCTGAACCGTCGGCAATGGCGCCCATGCTGCCCATGCCCCGGTATTCCTTGTAGATCCTGCCGTCAAAGATGATCTCGCTCCCCGGAGCTTCCTTGAGCCCCGCGAAAAGGTTGCCAATCATCACCGCGCCGGCGCCGGCCCCTATGGCCTTGGTGATGTCCCCGGAGAACTTGATGCCCCCGTCGGCGATAACCGGGATTCCCGATTTGGCCGCTTCTTCCGCGCAGTCCCACACGGCGGTGAACTGGGGAACCCCGACACCGGCCACAATCCTGGTGGTGCAGATGGAACCGGGACCTATGCCGACCTTCACCGCGTCGGCGCCTGCGTCGATGAGCCTGCGGGTCCCTTCCCTGGTAGCCACGTTCCCGCCAA
>JAITEW010000239.1 GCA_031281855.1 Treponema sp. | reverse complement strand
GAGATCGTGTCGATTCAGGAAACGCCCAGGATAGTATCGATAATAACCGCCGCGGGAAACCTGTATAACGCGCACATGAAATGCGGCGATTACAGCGTGTTCAGGATTGACAAGTACAGGCGGAAAATGGAGCGCGAAAGGGCTATCGCCTTGGACCCTTAAAGCCCGCCGTAATTGGTTATGGTAAAGCCCATACCGCCTATTTTGGTTTCCAGTTCCCTGTCAAAAGGGATCAGGTATTCGCCGTTTTGGCAGGCGCTGTCGGGGTGGAAGAGGGCTTCGACAACCAGGTCCCCCTGGAGCTTCAGCGCGTTTCTAAGGCCGTATTCCACGGTCTGGGCGTTCATCATAGCGGTGTACCCTACGCCCAGGATGAGGTTGTTTGTTTTCAGGTTCCCAAGGTATTTGCGGTTGCCTAAGGTAAAAGTATTGAGAAGGAGAATTTTAATCCTGTTTACCAGGAACGCCGGGGTAAGGTTCTTTGAAGTGTCAGGCACGGTGTACCGTTTTTCGTATTGGGTCCTGAGCCCTTTAAGGCCGTATTCTTTCGCCAGTTTCGCGGCGATTTTGAATATATTAGGGATGCCGTGGGTGTGGACATGGGAATCCGCGTGGTCGAATTTGATATATTTAAGGCCCTTTTCGATCTGGGCCCTGAATTCATCTTCCACATCCTGCAGGAATTTTTTGCCCCCAGAAGAACGCAAAAGCCGGATAAAGCCGGGCTTGAAATTTCCGGAACCGTCTGTAAGGGAGCTTCCCGGGCGCAGGGCCTTTCCTTCGATAATGTTGAGGTGGACCCCTACGCCGAGCCCCGGGCATTGGGGGATGAGGTCCCTGGCGGCTTCTTCAAATGCATCGCCGTTAACGCAGATGCTGGTGCTTTTTAAGAACCCTTTTTTGTGGCCCTCGAAGATAGCCTGGTTCCTGGTCTTTGTCATACCGAAATCATCGGCGTTGAGGATAAAAAAGCGGCTCATTTTTGTTCCTTGATTATGTAGTGAGGCCGCTGCTTGACTTCCGTATAGGCTTTTGCCAGGTACTGCCCCAGTATGCCTGTGGCCAAAAGCTGGATGCCTGAGCAGAAAAGCACGACGCAGATAAGGGACGCCCATCCTTCAAAGTTCGATGTTCCTACTATTAAACGGTGGATAATGATAAAGATGATAAGCCCGATGGAACCCAGGAAGAACAGGAACCCCAGAATAGACGCGACAGCCAGGAGTTTTGAGGAAAAGGCGGTGATGCCGTCCAGGGAATAGAGGAAGAGGCCCCAGAAGGACCATTTGGTGATCCCCGCGGCGCGTTCCACGTTTTCAAATTTGATCCATTTGGTTTTGAAGCCCACCCAGGGGAATATGCCCTTGGAAAAACGGTTCCGCTCGTTAAGGGAAATGCAGGCCTCCACGTACTGCCGGGTCATCATCCTGAAGTCTCCGGCGCCGTCTATCATTTCAATATTCGTCAGCTTGGACATGACTTTGTAAAAATTACGGGCGAAGAAGGTCCGCAGCGGGGCGTCGCCTTTCCTTGTCCTCAAGGTGCCGATGCAGTCGTATTCGCCTGTGCGTATGTCCGCCAGCATTTCGGGTATCATAGCCGGCGGGTGCTGCAAATCAGCGTCTAAAAGAACGATGTACTCTCCCTGCGCTTCCCTGAGGCCAGCCAGCATACCCGCTTCTTTGCCGAAATTCCTCGAAAAGGATATGTAATGGACCCTGCTGTCGGCTGCGGAAAGCTCCCTCATGACCTTGCAGGTATTGTCCTTTGAGCCGTCGTCTACAAGGATGATTTCACCTGTCGCAGGTTCGGGAAGGGAGGCCATAGAGTCAAGAACCCGGGCCGCTTCCTTATAAAACAGAGGGAGCATCGGTTCTTCATTATAACAAGGCACCACAAGCGAAACAGTAGGGCGGTTTTCCTGAGCCATAGAGATCCTCCTTTGAAATTGAACTGAAATTGGACGTTTAGGTGTATCGTATCACAGTTTGCGGCGGAAAGAAAGGGCTTGACCATGACAAGAGGGCGATTATACCATGACAGACATGGTATCGGTGGCGTTTACCGGAGGCGGGACAGGGGGGCATATTTATCCGGGCCTGGCAGTGGCTGCGTGGCTCGGGAAGCTGATGCCCTGCAGGATTTTCTGGATAGGTTCCGGCGCCGGGATGGACAGGTCTATAGTGGAAGAAGCGGGGATCGAATTTTTCGGCATTCCTGCCGGGAAACTCAGGCGTTATTTTTCGCTTAAGAATGTTTCCGATGTTTTCAGGATAGGGGCCGGTTTCGTTGCGGCCAGGAAGATCCTTAGCCGTGAGAAACCGGCGGTTCTTTTTTCCAAAGGGGGCTTTGTGAGCGTTCCCCCCTGCGCGGCTGCGGCGTCCCTTAAGATCCCTGTTTTCGCCCATGAATCCGACCTTTCCCCGGGGCTGGCTACGCGGCTCAATATCCGTTTTACCGGGAAGCTGTTTATCCCGTACCTGAAAACGGCGGATTTTTTCCCTCCCGGAGCCAGGGAAAAGCTTGAGGTTTCGGGCAATCCTGTGCGGCCTGAATTCTTCAGCGCCGATCCGGCCAAAGGCCGCGCGTTTTTGGGCCTTAGCGCCGGCGAGCGCGTCCTCCTCGTTCTTGGAGGGAGCCAGGGTTCCCGGGAAATCAACAGCCTGGTACAGGGGGCACTTAAGCGGCTTACCAGCCGGTACACAGTGGTTCACCAGACAGGGGAAAACGAAGGGGCTTTTGCCCCTGCTGAACGCTACAAGCCCTATCCCTATTTCAGGGACGAGCTTCCCCATGTTATCGCTGCCGCGGAACTCGTGATCTGCCGCGGAGGCGCGGGCACCCTTTGGGAATGCGCTTCATTGAGGAAGCCTATGGTTATTATACCCCTCAGGGGTTCCGGGACCCGGGGGGACCAGGTGGAAAACGCGGGGATTTTTGAGGAATCAGGCGCAGCGGTCAGCATTGCGGACGATCCGTCGCCTGAAAAACTTTCGGAATTGGTAGACAGCCTTGCTGCGGACGAAGGCCGGAGAAAGGCTATGTCCCTGGCCGGCATAGGCCGGACAGACGCGGCAAGGCACATAGCGGAAGCTATTGCCCGCAAAGCAGGAGGAGTATGAGCAGCATTGTTTTTATCGATTTGGTGTTTCTGGTAGTTGTCGGCATTATGGCAATACGGGGTTATCTCCGGGGCCTTATCAAAGAGGTGCTTTCCTGGGCGGCCTTGGTCCTGGGGATCATCGCCGCGGTTTTCTTTTATAAGAACGGCGCCGAATTTATCCGTACCAAAACCATGCACAGCGTCAAGTATATCCCCGAGATCCTTTCCTTTATTGCCATCTTTATCATTGTGTTTCTCATTTTTAAAATGATAGAAAAGGTGCTCAAGGACGTGGTCAACGGGATAAGGCTTTCAGGGGTGGATAAGTTTTTAGGCGCTGTCTTTGGCTTAGTCGAAGGGCTGGCGCTGGTTTCGCTCATGCTTTTTCTCATCGCGGTCCAGCCCCTTTTCAATTCCGGGAACATTCTTGACGGGAGCCTCTTCGCGG